>LNFD01000171.1 GCA_001464255.1 Actinomycetales bacterium Ga0077552
CTCGCGCGCGCCAACGAGAACGCCGTGCGCGGTGCGGCGGCGACGAGCGCGGCGCTGCGAACGATCGCGCGGACGATGGACGACTGCATCGACGCCGGGCTCGCGAGCCGGGGCACGCTGCCGGGCGGCCTGCGGGTGCCTCGGCGGGCGGCCGGCATGGCCGAGCAGCTGCGAGCACTCGACGAGAAGGCCGAGCGAGACTGCTCCCTCGAGTGGCTGCAGGCCTACGCGATCGCCGTCAACGAGGAGAACGCCGCGGGCGGGCGGGTCGTGACGGCCCCGACGAACGGGGCCGCGGGCATCATCCCCGCGGTCATGCGGCATGCGCTCGACGTCATCCGCGTGCCCGATGCTGACGTGGCGCGCGAGGAGTTCCTGCTCGTCGCGGCCGTCATCGGCGGACTCATCAAGTCGAACGCGAGCATCTCGGGCGCCGAAGCCGGGTGCCAGGGCGAGGTCGGCTCCGCCGCATCCATGGCCGCCGCCGGCTTCGTGCACCTGCTCGGCGGCACCAACGAGCAGATCGAGAACGCCGCCGAGATCGCCATGGAGCACTCGCTCGGCCTCACGTGCGACCCCGTCGCCGGTCTCGTGCAGCTGCCGTGCATCGAGCGCAACGCGATCGGCGCGGGCAAGGCCGTCGCGGCGGCGCGCATGGCGATGCACGGCGACGGCACGCACCTCATCAGCTTCGACACCGTCGTGCAGACCATGCGGCAGACGGGCGACGACATGTCGCGCAAGTACAAGGAGACGAGCGAGGGCGGGCTCGCCGTCAACTACGTCGAGTGCTGAGCGGGGCATCCCGCGCTGACAGAATGGCCTCATGACCGACTCGCAGCTCGCCGTCGTCGTGCTCGCCGCTGGGCAGGGCACCCGCATGAAGTCGCAGACGCCGAAGGTGCTGCACCTGCTCGGCGGTGTGCCGCTCATCGGCCACGTGCTCGCAACGGCCCGCGCGCTCGACCCCGCTCACGTCGTCGCCGTCGTGCGGCACGAGCGCGACCGGGTCGCCGAGGCGATCGCGGCCCTGGATGCCCACGCGATCATCGCCGACCAAGACGAGATCCCCGGCACGGGCCGGGCGGTCGAGGCGGCGCTCGCCGCGCTGCCCGCCGACTTCGACGGCGATGTGCTCGTGGTCTCGGGCGACGTTCCGCTGCTCGACGCCGGCACGCTCGCCGAGCTGCTCGCCGAGCACCGCGGCCGCGCGGCGGCGGCGACCGTGCTGAGCGCGGTGCTCGACGACGCGACCGGGTACGGCCGCATCGTGCGGGGCAGCGATGGTGCGCTCGACCGCATCGTCGAGCAGAAAGACGCCTCCGACAACGAGCGCGCCCTCACCGAGGTCAACTCGGGCACCTACGTCTTCAGCCTCGCCCCGCTGCGGCAGAAGCTCGCCCTCGTGTCGACCGACAACGCGGCGCAGGAGAAGTACCTGACCGACGTCATCGGGCTGCTGCGCGGCGACGGCCAAGCCGTCGAGGCGCTGCCCGCCGGCCAGAGCTGGCTCGTCGCGGGCGTCAACGACCGCGTGCAGCTCGCCGATGCGGCGCTGCGTCTCAACGCGATGATCGTGCGCGGCTGGCAGCTCGCCGGCGTCACCATCAGCGACCCCGCGAGCGTGTGGATCGACCGCACGGTCACCCTCGAGGAGGACGTCGAGGTGCTGCCCGGCACCCAGCTCAAGGGCGCCACGGCGATCGCGCGCGGCGCCGTCGTCGGCCCCGACACGACCCTCACCGACTGCGAGGTCGGGCCGGGCGCGCGCGTGAGCCGCACCGACGGCACGCTCGCCGTGGTCGGCGCGGGCGCATCCGTCGGCCCGTTTGCCTACCTGCGCCCCGGCACGGTGATCGGCGAGAAGGGCAAGGTCGGCACCTTCGTCGAGACGAAGAACACGACCCTCGGCGCCGGCGCGAAGGTGCCGCACCTCTCGTACATCGGCGACACGGTCGTGGGCGAGGGCACCAACATCGGCGCGGGCACGATCACGGCCAACTACGACGGCGTGAACAAGCACCGCACCGAGGTGGGTTCGCACGCGCGAACAGGCTCGCACAACGTCTTCGTCGCCCCCGTTAGGATTGGCGACGGAGCGTACACGGGAGCGGGAACGGTCGTCCGGAAGGACGTGCCGGCCGGGGCCCTGGCAGTGAACGTGGCACCTCAGCGCAACGTCGAGCGCTGGGTGGCCGCCCACCGCTCGGGAACAGCGTCAGCGGCAGCGGCTGCGGCCGCATCCACCCCCGAGAGCGAGACGGATGGCGGCGCCGACGGCGCCGCTGCCGACCCGGCGTAAGCGACCAGCACACGATCGTCGCCTCGGCGGCAGAAGGCGGGAACCCGTGGCCAGCATCAAGATCACCGGCCAGAAGCGCCTCGTCATCGTGTCGGGTCGGGCGCACCCCGCTCTCGCGCACGACGTCGCCGAGTACCTGCAGACCGACGTCGTGCACACCGACGCCCGCACCTTCGCCAATGGCGAGATCTACGCCCGCTACGACGAGAGCGTGCGCGGCTGCGACGCCTTCGTGATCCAGTCGCACGCGGCGCCCATCAACGAGTGGCTCATGGAGCAGCTCATCATGGTCGACGCCCTCAAGCGCGCGTCGGCCAAGCGCATCACCGTCGTCGCGCCGTTTTACCCGTACGCGCGGCAAGACAAGAAGGGCCGCGGCCGCGAGCCGATCTCGGCCCGGCTCGTCGCCGACCTGTTCAAGGCCGCGGGCGCCGACCGCATCATGAGCGTCGACCTGCACGCCGCGCAGATCCAGGGCTTCTTCGACGGGCCCGTCGACCACCTGTTCGCGATGCCCGTGCTGCTCGAGCACTTCCGCTCGCAGCTCGACCCCGCGACCCTCACGGTCGTCTCGCCCGACATGGGCCGCGTGCGCGTCGCCGACATCTGGAGCGACAAGCTCGGCGCGCCGCTCGCGATCATCCACAAGCGCCGCGACCCGCTCGTGCCCAACCAGGTCTCGGTGCACGAGATCGTCGGCGAGGTCGAGGGACGCGTGTGCCTGCTCGTCGACGACATGATCGACACGGGCCGCACGATCGTGAAGGCCGCCGAGGCGCTCAAGAAGGCGGGCGCTACGGGCGTCGTCGTCGCCGCGACGCACGCGGTGTTCAGCGACCCGGCCTTCGAGATCCTCCAGCACGAGTCGGTCGACCGCGTCGTCGTCACCGACACCCTGCCGATCCCCGACGAGAAGCGCTGGGACCGCCTCACGGTGCTGCCGATCGCCCCGCTGATCGCGCGCGCGATCCACGAGGTCTTCGACGACGGGTCGGTCACCTCCATGTTCGACGGCGCCGCATAAGTCGTAGCGCTCTGGTCGACGGCGCAGTCGAGAGCACAGTGTGGAGTTCTGACGTTGTCTGATGACAACGAAGCACCCCTCGCGGAGATGGGGTTTGCCATGGCGCACACGACGAAACCCTCTGATTGGCAGTGAGGCCAATCAGAGGGTTTCGTCAGCAGTTCGCTTTAGAGTTCGGTCAGTAGCTCTTCGATTTCGGCAATCTCCGCCGTCTGGTCGGCGATGATCTGGTTGGCCAGGTCGAGCACGTCCGCATTCTGACCGGAGTCAAGCGCGGTCTCCGCCATGTCGATTGCGCCCTGGTGGTGCACAATCATCTGCTCGAGGAACAGGCGGTCCGCTTCCGGCCCGGTCGCCGACTCGAGCGCTTCCATGTCTTCAGCGGTCATGCCCATGCTTCCCATGTCTCCCATGTCCATTCCCGACATCGATGCGTCGTATCCGACACCCCAGTTGTCGAGCCATTCCTTCATGGTCTCGATCTCAGGGCCCTGTGCATCCTTGATTCGCTGAGCCAGCTCGGCGACACGGGGGTCGGGGTCGGGCTTCGACAGCAACACGTTGGACATTTCGATGGCCTGCTCGTGGTGAGGGATCATCATGGTCACGAACATTTCGTCGGCGGCGTTGAATTCCGCTGTGGTCTCCGACATCTCTGACTCGCTCATACCGGGCATGCCGGGCATGCTGCCGTCGGCAGCGGCGCAGCCGCCGAGCGCAAGAGTTACCGCCAGGGCGATGGATGAACCTGCAATTGCCGTGGACTTCTTCACGGAAAATCTCCTTCTTTAGTGACTGTTATGGCGTGAGTTGCGCGCGCGGTACTAGAGCGTGCACGCGAACATCAAAGAGTTGTTCTTGACGTGCCAACGTCATCACACTCGCAACACGCCCAGTTGTCTCCATGTCGTGAGATTTGCGAGAAGACGACGACGGTCGAATGCCGCCCATCTCGATGTCGTCCCGGCACTCCGGCGGTCGTTCAGCGTGGTGGGGTATCGGTAAAGGAACACAACTGTCAGAGCGAGAATGCAAAGAGTGAGAGCGACGAAGATGACAGCCACCTCGATCGGCGAACTGCCGCTGACCTGAGCTTGCTCTGATCGAGTTTCGTCGACCGCCGACGCGGCGGGAAGATCTGCCATCAATGGAGATGCCGCTTCGGCTACGCGCTGCTCAGTTTGCGATGCCATCGTCGAGGCCGCCGCCATATGCAGCTGGCCGCTCATGCTCGTGTGTGTCGCGACAAGGGTCATGAGCAGAGCAAACCCGATCGTCGTAGCAAGGAGTAACGGCCACAGCGCAGGCCTCTTGTGTGATTCGTGCACGCTCACCACCCTCGCTCCTGTCACAGAACCATTGCAGACTTGGTTTGAGATGCTCTCTCAGATTGCTGAACGTGGTCAGGATAGGGTTTCGGCCTCGGTTGAGTCTGGGAACATCGCGGCAGAAAACTATATGCTTCCTAAAATTTTTATGTGAATTATGCTTCAGTACCCTTACCTCTCGCGACCCGCAGTTTCTTTTCCCCCGGCGAGGTCGACGATCGCCGCTTCGAAGACCTCGTGGTGGGCATCCACGTCGGCACGCGTCGTCATGGGCGCCATGAGCGCCATGTTGTGGAACGGCGTCAGCATGATGCCGCGGTTCACCAGGAACAGGTGCAGGAAGTCTTCGAGCTCGCCGTCGGCCGCCTCGGCCGCGAGCGTGCCGTTGATCGGGTACGGCCGGGCGAAGCGGTACTCGGCCCGCGCGCCGAGCTGGTTGATCGCCCACGGCAGGTCGTAGCGGTCGAAGAGCTCGTTGACGCCGTCCGTGAAGTACGTCGCCGTGTCGATCATGTGCGCGAAGGCCTCGTCGGTGAGCACGTGCTCGAGCGTCGCCCGCATGGCGGCGACCGAGAGCGGGTTGCCGGCGAGCGTGCCGCCGACGCCGCCCATGTCGACGAGGTCGAGGTCGGTGCGGGCGAGCGCGCGCTCGGCGAACTCGGCCGACAGCCCGTAGGCGCCGGTCGGGATGCCCCCGCCGATCGACTTGCCGATGACGACGAGGTCGGGCTCGAGGTCGTAGGCCTGCGTCATGCCGCCGGGCCCGGCCGAGAACGTGTGCGTCTCGTCGATGATGAGCAGCGCGTCGTACTGCCGCGTGAGCGCGCGCACGCCCTCGAGGTACCCGGGCTCGGGCAGCACGATGCCGATGTTGGTGAGCGCCGGCTCGATGAGCACCGCGGCGACATCGCCGTGGGCGAGCGCCCGCTCGAGGCCCGGCAGGTCGTTGTACTCGGCCGCGCGCGAGGTCTCGGTCACGTCGACGGGGGCACCGACGTTGCCGGGGCGTGACATGCCCTCGCCGTCGGGCCCGACGACGACGAGCGACTCGTCGACCGATCCGTGGTAGCAGTACGAGTGGAAGAGGATCTTCGGCTTTCCGGTGATCGCGCGCACGAGGCGAATCGCCCAGCGATTCGCATCCGTCGCCGTCAGCGAGAACGACCAGCGGTCCATGCGGAACCGGCGCGAGAGCTCGGCGCCGACC
>LNFD01000172.1 GCA_001464255.1 Actinomycetales bacterium Ga0077552
CCGCCCGTCGGGCTGCCCGACTCGGCGGAGTCGGTGCAGGCCGCCGCCCTGCAGGAGCAGTTCGCCGACGCCGACGCCACGAGCGGCATCCTGGTGTTCGGTCGCGAGAGCGGCGAGCTCGACGACGCCGACATCACGGCGATCACCGAGCGCACGGTCGAGCTCGGCGACATCGCGCTCGACGGATTCGTGCCGCCGCCCCTGGTCTCCGACGACGGCACGACCGCCATCGTCGTCGTGCCGCTCGCGATCGAGGAGAGCGTGTCGGCGCAGGCCGATCGCGCCGATGAGATCCGCGCGGTCGCCGCCGACGGGCTGCCCGACGGCATCCAGGTGTGGTTCACGGGCGCCGAGGGCTTCCTCGTCGATATCTCGGCGGTGTTCGAGGGTGCGAACGTCGTGCTGCTGAGCGTCACCGCGCTCGTCGTGGCGCTGCTGCTGATCGTCACTTACCGCAGCCCCATCCTCTGGATCGTGCCGCTCGCCGTCGTCGGCGTCGCCGACTTCATCGCCGGCATCGTCGCCCGGCTCGTGGCCGATGCCGCGGGCATCACGCTCGACGGCTCGGTGACGGGCATCCTCTCGGTGCTCGTGTTCGGTGCCGGCACCAACTACGCGCTGCTGCTGATCGCCCGCTACCGCGACGAGCTGCGCCTGCACCTCGATCGTCGTGTCGCCATGGCGATCGCCCTGCGCGGCGCCGGCCCGGCGATCATCGCGAGCGGCTCGACCGTGGCGCTCGCCCTCGCCACCCTGCTGTTCGGCGAGCTCTCGGGCAACCGCTCGCTCGGCCTCGCAGGCGCCGTCGGCATCGTCGTGGCCATGGCCTACGCGCTCATCGTGCTGCCCGCCGCGCTCGTCGTCTTCGGCCGCTGGCTGTTCTGGCCGATCGTGCCGCGCTACGGCTCGCCCGACACGATCTCGCGCAGCCCCTGGGGCAAGCTCGGCCGCGCTGTCAGCAAGCGCCCCGTGATCGTCGCCATCGCCGGCTTCGCCGTGCTTGGCGCCCTCGCCTCGGGGCTCACGACGCTCAACGTCGGCCTCTCGCAGAACGACCGCTTCATCGTCAAGCCCGAGGCCGTGCTCGGCCAGGAGCGACTGGCCGAGGCGTTCTCGGCCGGCAGCACCGCGCCCGCCGCGGTCATGGTGCCCGCGGGCGACGCCGAGGCGGTGCTCGAGGGCGTGCTCGACGTCGACGGCGTGGTCGAGGCCCGCCCGGGCTCGGCCAACGACGAGATCGCGCAGATTGATGTCGTGCTCGACGCCGACCCCGAGAGCCAGCGGGCCTTCGAGATCATCGCCGAGCTGCGGCTCGCGCTCGACGACCTCGGCGACGGCTCGGGCCTCGTCGGCGGTATCAACGCCGAGGGCCTCGACCTGCGCGACGCCCAGCAGCGCGATCAGAACCTCGTGATCCCGCTCATCCTCGTGCTCGTGCTCGGTGTGCTCATCGTGCTGCTGCGGGCCCTGCTCGCTCCGCTGCTGCTGCTCGTCGCCGTCGTGGCGAGCTACTTCAGCGCCGTCGGCATCGGCTCGATCCTGTTCACGACGGTCTTCGGGTTCCCGGGGGTCGACACGAGCGTGCTGCTGTTCAGCTTCCTATTCCTGGTGGCGCTCGGGGTCGACTACTCGATCTTCCTCGTCACCCGGGCGAAGGAGGAGGTGGCGGTGCTCGGCACCTCCGAGGGCATGGTGCGCGCGCTCGCCGCAACGGGCGGGGTCATCACGAGCGCCGGCATCCTGCTCGCCGCCGTGTTCGCCGTGCTCGGGGTGCTGCCTCTCATCACGCTCACCCAGGTCGGTGTCATCTTGTGCATC
>LNFD01000173.1 GCA_001464255.1 Actinomycetales bacterium Ga0077552
ATCGATGAGCGGAAGGATCGAGGCGATGGCGCGCTCGATGATCGGCGCCTCGTCGCGCACGATCATGGCCAGGCGCAGGCCAGGGACGGTCATGCGGGTACCCCGATCACGCGTCGCACGGGGCCGAGCCGTTCGAGCACGCCCGCGATCGGCAGTCGCGCCAGCCACGCGTCGCGGTCGGCCACGCCGAACGTCACCAGGAGGTCGCTGCCCTCGAGGGCGGCTCCGGCGACGAATTCGACACCGAATCCGGTGAGGCGCAGGCGGGGCGACGCCCGTGCGACGAGACCGTCGGTGCTGATCGTCACGAAGCGGTGCACGTAGGTGCGGCCCGTGGGCAGCAGGTGGCTCTCGTGCACCACGAACAAGCTCTCGCCGGAGTCGAGCTCGACCGCGCACGACCCGCCGCGGGTTCCCGGCCCGAGCCCGCTCGCTCTGCGATCATCGAGAGCGGTCTGCCCCGTCACGTGATGATGCGCAGGGGATCCCACGAGTACACCGCGCGAACGGCGCCCGACGCCGGCCACGGCGCCCAGTTCTTCTCGTGCCGGCCGGGTCGCGGACTGTCGACAAGCACCTCGCTGACGCGATCGTCGCCCTGCGGTACGAGCAGCGCGATGCGGCAGACTCCCGACTCATCCACGTCGCGAACGGTCGCGAGCCCCGAGATGCCTGCGTCGCTGGCGAAGAGCCGCACGTCCTCCCAGCCCTGCACGGGGAAGGACGACGGCGTGCGGTCGGTGTGAATCTGCAACGGGCGGGCGTTCTGACTCTGGCCGTCGACCAGGTCGATGAGCACCGTCGTCGACCGGATCGCGGGATCGGTCATCTCGTAGCGCCCCGCGTCGGTCAAGCGGTAGTTGGCGCTGCGCACCCCGATCGTGGTCGTGCCCGCGGTGCGCACGATCGACGGGTTGAACCGCGACCAGCCCGGTTGCACGGGCGGAGTGAGCGGTTCGAACCTGACCGCGGGGGCCCACTGCGCGAGCAGCGGGGGAACGGTCGCCATGCGGGCCAGCGTAGCGCCGCATCCGCCGTGCAGGCGGTCGCGTGGCTCAGCGGTCGCGCGGCAGATAGCGCGGGATCATCCACGCCAGCATGCCGGCGCCTACGAGCCCGAGCGCCCCCAGAACCCCCGCGCCCACGGCGAGCGAGAACGCGGCGGTGAGCCCGGCCACCAGCAGGGGAGCCCCGGCTCCGCCGGCATCCAGGATCAAGCGCCACGCGCCGAGGAACAGTGCCGGATCGGTACGGCCGGCGAGGTCGCTGCCCATGGTCATCAGGATGCCCGCACCGATGCCGTTCGAGAGCGCGAGGCCGACCGCGACGCCGATGAACCACGCCACCGGGTCGTCGGCGCCCGTCGAGAGCGCGAGCACGATGAAGCCGAGGCCGAGCCCGAGGGTCGACGGAACGGCGGTGTACAGGCGGCCGAAGCGGTCCATGAGCCAGCCGCCCAGGTAGAACAGGGTGAAGTCGACCGCGGCGGTCGCCCCGATGATCGTGGCGGTCTGCGCGTCGCCGAGACCGATGCTGACGGCCCACAGCGGTAGCAGCACCTGGCGGCTCGCCCGCAGGGCCGAGACGGTGAGTGCGGCCAGGCCGAGCCGAGCGAGCACGTCGCGCCGGGCGCCGATCGTGCGCAGCACGTCGAGCGGGCTCACGGGCGCGCGCTCGACATCGCGATCACGTAGCAGCAGCCCTTCGGGATCAGGCAGCAGCACCAGGCACGCGGCGACCCCGACGAGTGCGCCGATGGCGAGCCAGTACACCGCGCCCGTCTCGCCCGTGACGGTGATGATCGCCGCGCCGAGGAAGGGCCCGATCATGAGACCCAGCCGAAACACTCCGCCGAGCGTCGAGAGCGCACGAGCCCGGTATGCCGCGGGCACCGCCGTGGTCAGCAGCGCGTGGCGTGCGAGGGCGAACACGGCGGCCGCGGCCCCGAGCACGAGCATGCCGAGTCCGAGCAGCGCGACGGACGGCGCGAGCGCGGCGATCGCGATGCCGAGGCCGGCGGCGCCAAGCGCACCGAGCATGGCGGCCCGTTCGCCCACACGGGCCACGATCCATCCTGCGGGAAGATCGCCGATCAGCTGCCCGACAAGCAGCAGCGCGGCCACGAGCCCGGCGACGGCGAGATCTGCGCCGACCCGGGCGGCGAGCGAGGGGATGAGGGGGATGATCGCGCCCTCGCCGATCGTGAACAGGAGCGTCGGCAGCAGGGCCGGGGCGACGATCGACCGCCAGCGGAAAGCGGGTTCGGGGTCGGTCATCTCGCCGATCATGCTACGCGCCCGCCGGTAGGCTGGGTCTCGACATGATCGATCTGGATTTCGCCGAGCGCATCGCCGCCGCCCGCAGCACCTTCGCCGACATCCGCGCCGTCGTCGACGTCGAGCGCCTCGAGGCCGAGCGCGCCCGACCTGTGGGACGACACGGCGAACGCGCAGAAGGTCACGAGCGCACTGAGCCACCGCCAGAGCGAGCTCAAGCGCATCACCGAGCTGCAGGCGAAGCTCGACGACCTCGACGTGCTCATCGAGATGGCGCGCGAGGCCGACGACGCCGACGCCGCGGCCGAGGCCGCGAGCGAACTCGACGGCATCGAGAAGGCGCTCGCCGACATGGAGGTGCAGACGCTGCTCGACGGCGAGTACGACGCGCGGCCCGCCGTCGTCACGATCCGCGCCGGCGCCGGTGGTGTCGACGCGGCCGACTTCGCCGACATGCTGCTGCGCATGTACCTGCGCTGGGCCGAGCAGCACAAGTACCCGACGACGGTCATGGACATCTCGTACGCCGAGGAGGCGGGCATCAAGAGCGCGACCTTCGAGGTGGATGCGCCCCACGCCTTCGGCATCCTCAGCGTCGAGGCGGGAACCCACCGCCTCGTGCGCATGTCTCCGTTCGGCGCCGCGGGCAAGCGGCAGACGAGCTTCGCCGCGGTCGAGGTCATCCCGCTGCTCGAGGAGAGCGCGGAGATCGAGGTGCCCGAGTCGGACATCCGCGTCGATGTGTTCCGCTCCTCCGGCCCCGGCGGGCAGTCGGTCAACACGACCGACTCGGCCGTGCGCATCACCCACCTGCCGACCGGCCTCGTGGTGTCGATGCAGAACGAGAAGAGCCAGATCCAGAACCGAGCGGCCGCCATGCGCGTGCTGCAGTCGCGCCTGCTCATCATGCAGAAGGAGCAGGAGGCGGCGACGAAGAAAGAGCTCGCCGGCACCATCACGGCGAGCTGGGGCGACCAGATGCGCTCGTACGTGCTCGCGCCGTACCAGATGGTGAAAGACCTCCGCACCGAGCACGAGGTCAACAACCCCTCGGCCGTGTTCGACGGAGACCTCGACGGCTTCATCGCCGCGGGCATCAAGTGGCGCAAGCAAAAGCCCGTCGACTAAGCGGCGCCGCGCCCGTAGAGTGCTCGCCATGGTGAGCATCAACATCGTCGAGATCCCGTCGCGGCGCCTCGAGCGCGCGCTCGCGTTCTACGCCCGCGTCTTCGCGATCGAGCTCGAAGTCACCGAGATCGACGGCCAGCGCATGGTGTTCTTCCCGAACGACGACCCCGCGGCTGCGGCACTCGCGCTCACCGAGGGCGACGACTACCAGCCGAGCGGGGAGGGCATCCGGCTGTACATCACGGTCGACGACGTCGAGGCCGTGCTCGCGCGGGCGGTGGATGCCGGGGGCGAGATCGCGGCGGAGGTCGACGTCGTCGCCGGCTGGGGTGCGTATGCAGCGTTCCGCGACCTCGAGGGCACCGTGATCGGCATCACGCAGCCCGAGCCCGAGGCCGGCTAAGCGTGCCCTGAGAACCGAGCGCCCTCGGGTGTCGCACCCGGGCGCTCGCGCGTTCCCCGCCTACGCTGACCCTCGATGATCCGATTCGACGAAGTCACCAAGGTCTACCGCGGAACCGCGCGGCCGGCGCTCAACGGCGTCAGCCTCGAGATCCTCAGCGGCGAGTTCGTGTTCCTCGTCGGCGCTTCCGGCTCGGGCAAGTCGACCTTCCTGCGCCTCGTGCTGAAGGAGGAGCGCCCCTCGACCGGTGCGATCCACGTGCTCGGGCAAGACCTGGGGCGCATCTCCAGCCGCAAGGTGCCGTACTTCCGGCGCAACCTCGGCGTCGTCTTCCAAGACTTCCGGCTGCTGCCGAACAAGACCGTCTTCGACAACGTCGCCTTCACGCTGCAGGTCATCGGCAAGAGCAAGGGCTTCATCCACGAGGCGGTACCAGACGCCCTGCAGACCGTCGGCCTCGACGGCAAGGCGCAGCGGTTCCCCCACGAGCTCTCGGGAGGCGAGCAGCAGCGCGTGGCGATCGCGCGCGCGGTGGTCAACAAGCCCGCGATCATGCTCGCCGACGAGCCCACGGGCAACCTCGACCCCGAGACGAGCGCCGGCATCATGGCGCTGCTCGAGCGCATCAACGCCAACGGAACGACGGTCATCATGGCCACGCACGACGCCGGCATCGTCGACCGGCTGCAGCGCCGCGTCATCGAGGTCATCGGCGGTCGTATCGTGCGCGACGAGCGCGGCGGCGGCTACAAGACGCAGGCGACGCCCGTCGTCAGCCAGGGCTTCGGCATGGCGGCGCCCGCGGCGCCCGCGAGCACGGGGGATCACCGATGAGGCTCGGGCTCGTCATGAGCGAGGTCGGCCAGGGCCTGCGCCGCAACCTCAGCATGGTCATCTCGGTCGTGCTCGTCACCTTCATCTCGCTGACCTTCGTCGGCGCGGCCATCCTGCTGCAGATGCAGATCACCCAGATGAAGTCGTACTGGTTCGATCGCGCGCAGGTGGCGGTCTACATGTGCACCGAGTTCTCGACCGTCGGCGGCTGCGACCAGCAGGCCGCGACGCCCGATCAGGTGGCGCTCGTCGAGGCCCAGCTCGAGGGCGAGACGCTCGCCCCGTTCATCGACACCTTCTACTTCGAGACGCAGGAGCAGGCCTTCGCGAACTTCCAGGAGCAGTTCGCGGGCGACGCGGTGGCCGACCTCATCACGCCCGAGCTGCTGCCCGAGGCGTTCTGGGTCAACCTCATCGACCCCACCCAGAGCGCGATCCTCGCCGACGCGCTCGGCGGTCTGGCCGGGGTCGAGAGCATCGTCGACCAGCGCAGCTATCTCGATCAGATCTTCGACATCCTCAACGCGTCGAGCCTCACGGCCATCGGTATCGCGGCGCTCATGCTCGTCGCCGCCGCGCTGCTCATCGCGACGACCATACGGCTCAGCGCGTTCTCGCGCCGCCGCGAGATCGGCATCATGCGCCTCGTCGGCGCATCCAACCGGTTCATCCAGACGCCCTTCATCATCGAGGGCGTCGTGGCCGCGCTCATCGGCTCGGTGCTGGCGGGTCTCGCCGTCGTCGGCATCGTCGAGTTCTTCGTGCAGGGGTATCTCGCGCAGACCCTGCCGCTGACCTCGTTCGTCGGGCTGTCGGATGCCCTGCTCGTCGTCCCCATCCTGCTCGGTGCGGGCGCCCTCCTCGCGGCGCTCTCGGCCAACGTCGCGATCACCCGCTACCTGCGCGTCTAGCCTTCGCGAGCTCGGCCGGTATGCTGGAGGGCTGCGCGCGAGGCGCGCGCAGCATCCGTTGGCCGATCGTGTTGGAGGTGAACCGTGCCGAAGGAGAAGGGCGAGAAGGTCGTCGCGACCAACCGCAAGGCGCGGCACGACTACACGATCGAAGACACCTACGAGGCCGGCCTCGTGCTGAGCGGCACCGAGGTCAAGTCGCTGCGCATGGGCCGCGCGAGCCTCGTCGACGGCTACGGCTTCATCGATCGTGGCGAGGCGTGGCTCGACGCCGTGCACATCCCTGAGTACACGCAGGGCACGTGGACCAACCACCCGCCCCGCCGCAAGCGCAAGATGCTGCTGCACAAGGCGCAGATCATCAAGATCAGCCAGAAGGTCAAAGAGGGCGGCTACACCCTCGTGCCCCTGCGCATCTACTTCAGCGACGGGCGCGCCAAGGTCGAACTCGCGGTCGCGAAGGGCAAGAAGGAGTACGACAAGCGGCACGCCCTGCGCGAGCGGCAGGACAAGCGCGAGGCCGACCGCGCCATGCGCACGCGCAACCGCCTCGGCGACTAGGGCGGCGATTCAGGCGGCGTCGGTCAGGCGCTGAACCGCGCGTCGACGGCCACCTCGATGACGATCGGCTGGGGGCGCAGGGCGAAGCCGCCGCCGCCGGTGTCCATCGCCATGGCCATCATCTTCTCGGCGCGCGGCATCGGCGACGGGCCGGGGGCGGCGTCGTCGAGCATGCCGGGGTCGGCGAGGGCGACCGCCACGACCTCCGACCGGCCGACCGCCGCCGCGAGCACCTGCGCCCGGCCGAGCGCGTCGCCGACCGCGAGGGTGCGGGCCTCGGTGCGGGCAGAGGCGAGCCGGGCATCCGTCAGCGACCATTCGAGGCCGTCGATCGTGACCGAGGGATGTGCGGAGAGCGCGTCGACGAGCTCGGCGACGGTCGCGGCATCGGCCGTGAGCGTGGCCCGGCCGGAGGCGCTCGCCCGGTGCACGAGAGGCGCCTGACTGCCGTCGTTCGTCCAGGGGCGCTGCGCGCTCACGGATACCTGATCGGCCGACCACTCGAGCACGGGGCCGGTCTCGGCGTCGTGGAGGTCACCGATGAGGGTGCTGACCGTCGTGAGAGCCGCCGTGACGGTGCCGACGACGGTGGCGCGCTCGGGGCCGTCGGCGGCGACCGAGAAGCGCAGCACCGCGCGCTCGGGGGCGAGCTCGATGCGGGCGGCGCCCTGCACGGTCAGGGTGAGGGGGGTCATACGGGGCCTCCTGTCAGCGGTGACGTATACTGTAGGGCTACGCCGCGAACGGCGTCTGACCGCCGGGCCTCGTGCGCCGGCCCCCACAACTCCACAGTGCGT
>LNFD01000174.1 GCA_001464255.1 Actinomycetales bacterium Ga0077552
AACGCGAGCAACTCTTTGTGGGCTCCCGAGCGCACAACGCCGCCACCGACGTAGAGCACGGGCTTGCGCGACTCGACAATGAGCTGAGCCGCCCATGCTCACGGGCTCGGGTGCCATCCTCGCCTCGCTCGAGAAGCTGGGCATCACCGACGTCTTCGGCCTGCCCGGCGGCGCCATCATGCCCTTCTACGACGAGCTCATGTCGTCGTCGGCCATCCGCCACATCCTCGTGCGCCACGAGCAGGGTGCGGGCCACGCGGCCGAGGGCTACGCGGCGGCGAGCGGCCGCCTCGGCGTCTGCATCGCCACCTCCGGCCCCGGCGCGACGAACCTCGTCACCGCGATCGCCGACGCCCACATGGACTCGGTGCCGCTGCTCGCGATCACGGGCCAGGTGTTCTCGACCTCGATGGGAACCGACGCGTTCCAGGAGGTCGACATCACGGGCATCACGATGCCCATCACCAAGCACTCCTTCCTCGTGACCAAGCCCGAGGACGTGCCGGGCGTGATCGCCGCGGCCGTGCACATCGCGACGACGGGCCGCCCCGGCCCCGTGCTCGTCGACGTCACGAAAGACGCCCAGCAGAAGTCGGCGCCCTTCATCTGGCCGCCCAAGATCGACCTGCCCGGCTACCGCCCCGTGACGAAGGCGCACGGCAAGCAGATCCAGGCCGCGGCGCAGCTGATCGTCGAGTCGCGCCGGCCCGTGCTCTACGTGGGCGGCGGCGTCGTGCGCTCGGGCGCCCACACAGAGCTGCTCGCCTTCGCCGAGAAGACCGGCGCGCCCGTCGTCACGACGCTCATGGCCCGCGGCGTAGACCGCCTCGGGGCCCGAGAGGCGGCCGATCGCCTCGATGACCGACTGCGGGGCGAGCAGGCCGTCGTCGGGGTCGTCGACGTAGCCGAGCGGGTACTGCGAGCGCAGGGTCTCGAGCCGCTTCCACCAGTCGACGATGTCGGGGGCCGACTGCGCGGCGGCGGCCTCGAAGGCGGGCAGCAGGTCGAGCAGCACCTCGCGGGCATCCCCCACGATGGGAACGTCGGCGTGCCGGATCTTGCCGATCTCGGCCGGGTCGATGTCGATGTGGATGACCTTCGCACCGGGAGCGAACTCGCTCACCTTGCCCGTCACGCGGTCGTCGAACCGCGAGCCGATCGCGACGAGCAGGTCGCTCTCCTGCAGGCCGAGCACGGCGGGGACGGTGCCGTGCATGCCGGGCATGCCGAGGTTCTGGCGGTGCGAGTCGGGGAAGGCGCCGCGCGCCATGAGCGTCGTCACGACGGGTGCGCCGGTCTTCTCGGCGAAGGCGAGCAGCTCTTTGTGCGCGCCCGAGCGCACGACGCCGCCGCCGACGTAGAGCACGGGCCGCCGCGACTCGACGATGAGCTGCGCGGCGGCCTGGATCTGCTTGCCGTGCGCCTTCGTGACCGGGCGGTAGCCGGGCAGGTCGATCTTGGGCGGCCAGATGAACGGTGCCGACTTCTGCTGCGCGTCCTTCGTGACATCGACCAGCACGGGGCCGGGGCGGCCCGTCGTCGCGATGTGCACGGCCGCGGCGATCACGCCGGGCACGTCCTCGGGCTTCGTGACGAGGAAGGAGTGCTTGGTGATGGGCATCGTGATGCCCGTGATGTCGACCTCCTGGAACGCGTCGGTTCCCATCGAGGTCGAGAACACCTGGCCGGTGATCGCGAGCAGCGGCACCGAGTCCATGTGCGCGTCGGCGATCGCCGTGACGAGGTTGGTCGCGCCGGGGCCCGAGGTGGCGATGCAGACGCCGAGGCGCCCGCTCGCGGCCGCGTATCCCTCGGCCGCATGGCCGGCCCCCTGCTCGTGGCGCACGAGGACGTGGCGGATGGCCGATGACGACATGAGCTCGTCGTAGAACGGCATGATGGCGCCGCCCGGCAGGCCGAAGACGTCGGTGACGCCGAGCTTCTCGAGCGAGGCGAGGATCGCGCCCGAGCCCGTGAGCATGGGCGGATCGTTCGGGGTCGCGGCGGTGCCGGGCGCGGCGGGACTCGGCACGGGTGTCGATTCCGTGGTCATGGAGGGAACGTCCTTGGGAGTCGGTGATTCGAGAGCGAGGAAGCCGCGTCTACCCCGTGACGGCTCCTTGCGCGGCAGAGCGCACGAGCTTCGAGTACTTGGCGAGGACGCCACGGGTGTAACGCGGAGGCAGGGGCGCCCAGTCGGTGCGGCGCGCCTCAAGCTCGTCTGCGTCGACCAGTAGGTCGAGGGAGCGAGCAGCGATATCAACCCGGATCAGATCACCATCGCGCACGAAGGCGATGGGTCCAGCATCCACCGCTTCGGGAGCTACGTGGCCGATGCACAGTCCGGTTGTGCCGCCTGAGAATCGACCGTCCGTCAAGAGTAGTACATCTTTTCCGAGGCCCGCCCCCTTGATGGCGGCCGTCACGGCGAGCATCTCGCGCATGCCCGGGCCGCCCTTGGGGCCCTCATAGCGGATGGGGTCAGAGCATCCATGGCCGCGCGCTCGCGCTCGAAGACGCGGGCTGGGCCCTCGAAGACGGCCGCGTCGAAGCCCGCCGTCTTGACGACCGCGCCCTCGGGCGCGAACGAGCCGTGCAGGATCGTGATGCCGCCCGTGGCATGGATGGGGTTGTCGAGCGTGCGCAGCACCTCGCCGTCGAGCGGGTCGGGGTTGAGCTCGGCGAGGTTCTCGGCCATGGTCTTGCCCGTGACGGTCATGACGTCGCCGTGCAGCAGGCCAGCGTCGAGCAGGGCCTTGAGCAGCACGGGCAGACCGCCTTGGCGGTCGACGTCGTTCATGACGTAGTTGCCGAAGGGCTTGAGGTCGCCGATGTGCGGCACGCGGTTGCCGATGCGGTTGAAGTCGTCGAGCGTGAA
>LNFD01000175.1 GCA_001464255.1 Actinomycetales bacterium Ga0077552
CGGCGCCCGCGACCGTAGGCTGAGAGGCATGACTTCTCGACCCGTGCGCCTCGGCGTGCAGCTGCGGCCCCAGCACACGTCCTACGAGCGCATCCGCGACGCGGCCGCCGAGCTCGACGCCCTCGGCGTCGACGTGATCTTCAACTGGGATCACTTCTTCCCGCTCTACGGCGAACCGGACGGCAAGCACTTCGAGTCGTGGACGATGCTCGCGGCGATCGCCGAGCAGACGACGCACGCCGAGCTCGGCGCCCTCGTCAACTGCAACAGCTACCGCAACGCCAACCTGCAGGCCGACATGGCCCGCACGATCGACCACATCAGCGCCAAGGGCGGAACCGGGCGGTTCATCTTCGGCACGGGCTCGGGCTGGTTCGAGCGCGACTACGAGGAGTACGGCTACGAGTTCGGCACCGTCGGGGGCCGGTTGGATGCTCTGGCCGACAACCTGCCGATCATCCGCGACCGCTGGTCGCGCCTCAACCCCGCGCCCACCCGCGACATCCCCATCCTGATCGGGGGCGGCGGCGAGAAGAAGACGCTGCGCATCGTCGCCCAGCACGCTGACATCTGGCACTCCTTCGCCGACGTTCCGACGCTCGAGCGCAAGCTCGGGATCCTCGCCGAGCACGGCGCCGCGGTCGGTCGCGACGTGAGCGAGGTCGAGGTCTCGGTCGAGATCCGCGACCGCACGATGCAGCAGGCCGACGAGCTGCACGCCGTCGGCGCGACGCTCTTCACCCTCGGCCTCGATGGCCCCGAGTTCGACATGGCGCCCGTTCGCGAGTGGCTCAGCTGGCGCGACGGGCACCGCTGAGCCCGATCGCGAGGGCGCGGCGGCGGAGCCGTCGAAAATCTGCCAGAATGGGGGGTCGAGTGCTCGCGCGCCCGACCCTCTAATCAGGCGGCGCGAGCATCCATCACGAGCTTTCGCGCCGAGTGTGCCCCACGCAGCCGGTCGCAACTCATCCCCTTCACACACTTCGGAGAAACGTGGCTGTCAAGATTCGCCTCAAGCGCATGGGCAAGATCCGTGCACCGTACTACCGCATCGTCGTCGCCGACTCGCGCACCAAGCGCGACGGTCGCGCGATCGAGGAGATCGGCAAGTACCACCCCACGGAGGAGCCCTCGGTCATCGAGGTCAACTCTGAGCGCGCCCAGTACTGGCTGAGCGTCGGCGCCCAGCCGAGCCCGCAGGTGCTCGCGCTGCTCAAGCTCACGGGCGACTGGGGAATGTTCAAGGGCGAGAAGGGTGCCAAGAACACCGTCAAGGTCGCCGAGCCCAAGGCCGCGTTCGTCATGGACGAGAAGAAGAAGCCGGTGCTCAAGCCCAAGGCCGAGAAGCCCGCTGCGGCTGAGAAGGCCCCCGTGGCCGAGGAGGCTCCCGCCGCCGAGGACGCCGCCGAGGCTCCCGCCGCCGAGGTCGTCGAGGAGGCCGCTGCCGAGGCTCCGGCCGAGGCCGCCGCGGAGGAGGCTCCCGCTGAGGAGGCCGCCGCTGAGGCACCTGCCGCTGACGACGCCGAGGCCGAGAAGGCCTGACGCACGTGCTCGCTGACACGCTCGAACATCTCGTCAAGGGGATCGTCGATCACCCGGACGATGTCGCCGTCGTCGCGCAGAGCTCTGCTCGCGGCGAGGTCCTCGAGGTGCGCGTGCACCCCGAGGACCTCGGTCGCGTGATCGGCCGCGGCGGTCGCACCGCCAAGGCCCTCCGCACGGTCATCTCGTCGCTCGCCGACGGGCGCCGCGTGCGCGTCGACGTCGTCGACACCGACCAGCTGTGAGCACGACGCCTCAGCAGCTGAGGGTCGGGCGACTCACGAAGGCTCACGGTCTCAAGGGCGCGCTCAAGCTCGAGCTCTTCACCGACGACCCCGACAAGCGGTTCACGCCCGGATCGGTCTTCACCCTGCAGGTGCCGACGAGCTCGCCCTGGCACGGCAAGACCCTCACCCTCGCCGAGCTGCGCTGGTACAACGGCCAGCCCGTCGGCTTCTTCGAGGGCGTCGCCGACCGCACCGGGGCTGAGAGCCTCGTCAAGGCGATCCTCTGGATCGATCAGGACGCCGATGAGGCCGATGAGCCCGACGCCTGGTACGACTTCCAGCTCGTGGGCCTGCGCGCGCTGCGCGACGGCGCCGAGGTGGGCACGGTGGCCCGCGTCGAGCACTTCCCCGCGCAAGACCTGCTCGTCATCCAGGCGGGCGAGCGCGAGGTGCTCGTGCCCTTCGTGAGCGCGATCGTGCCCGCGGTCGACATCGCGGCCGGCACGGTCACGATCACGCCCCCCGCGGGCCTCTTCGAAGAGCTGCCCGACGACGAGCCGGCCGCCGCGCACCCGAACGCCGAGCCCGAGGCCGACGTCACCCCCTCTGCCTAGACTGCAGAGCGTGCGCCTCGACATCGTCACGATCTTCCCCGAGTTCTTCGGGGTGCTCGATGTGTCGCTTCTCGGGCGCGCTCGGGCGGCAGGCGTCATCGACGTCGGCGTGCACGACCTGCGTGACCACGCGCACGACCGCCATCGCACGGTCGACGACACCCCGTACGGCGGGGGAGCGGGCATGGTCATGAAGCCCGAACCGTGGGGCGAGGCGCTGGATGCGCTGATCACCCCGGGCAGCGTGCTCATCGTTCCCAGCCCTGCCGGGCATCCGTTCACCCAGGCGATGGCGCGCGAGCTCGCGCTGCGCGAGCACCTCGTCTTCGCCTGCGGTCGCTACGAGGGCATCGACCAGCGCGTCGTCGACCACTACTCTGGGCGCACGGAGGTTCGCGTGCTCAGCATCGGCGACTACGTGCTCAACGGCGGGGAGGTGGCGACGATGGCGATGATCGAGGCGATCGGCCGACTCGTGCCCGGTGTCGTAGGCAACCCCGAGAGCCTGACGGAGGAGAGCCACGAGGCGGGCCTGCTCGAGTACCCGAGCTACACCAAGCCCGCCGTCTGGCGCGGGCTCGAGGTGCCGCCCGTACTGCTGAGCGGCAACCACGGCGCCGTCGCGGCCTGGCGCCACGAGCAGCAGCTCGAGCGCACGCGCGCGATCCGGCCCGACCTGATCGAGGAGCGATGACCGCCGGCGAGCGCATGTGGCTCTGGTCGCAGCCGCTCGTCGCCGTGTTCGCCGGTCTGGCCGGCATCGTCTCGTGGTACTGGCAGCTCACGGGCGATCTCAGCGCACTGCCGACGTTGCAGAGCCTCATCACGGGCTCGTTCGTGCTCCCCGGTCTCGCGCTCTCGCTCATCATCAACCACGTCGCCGTGTCGCTGCGGCGGCCGCCCATGCTGACGGTCGGCGAGAAGCTGCTGCTCATCGTCGAGTTCGCGCTCGTCGTCGCGATCGTCGCGATCTCGTCGAGCCCCGACCTGCTCTTCCTCGGCTACCTGCTCTGGCCGCTGCTCATCGCGGCCGCGGCGACGGCCTTCGCGACCATGGTCTCGACGACCATCCGATCGCGGCGGGCTGCGACGACGACCGATGACGACGGGGTCGACGACGACGATCACGCGGCCGCTCCGGCCGAGCAGGCCGCCCCGAGCCGCTGAGCGCGCCGAACCCCTGAGCGCGCCGAGCTGCTGAGCGCGTCGGTGCCGTGCCTCTCGAGGCAGAGCAGCAGCCTCAGTCGCGCGCGGTGAGCACGATCGGGCCGTCGGCCGTGATCGCGACGGTGTGCTCGGCGTGGGCGGCGCGCGTGCCCGTCCGGCTGCGCAGGGTCCAGCCGTCGGCATCGGTGTAGATCTCGTCGGTGTCGGGGATGAACCACGGCTCGATCGCGATCACGAGGCCCGCACGCAGCTTGAGCCCTCGCCCCGGCCGACCGTCGTTGGGAACGTGCGGGTCGCCGTGCATCGTGCGCCCGACGCCGTGGCCGCCGAAGTCGAGGTTGACGGGATAGTCGGCGTCGGCCGCGACGTCGCCGATCGCCGCCGAGATGTCGCCCATGCGGTTGCCGACCGTCGCCTGCCGGATGCCCGCCGCGAGCGCGCGCTCGACGCGGTCGATCAGCGCGAGGTCGTCGGGCCGCGGCGTGCCGACGACGATCGACAGGGCCGAGTCGCACACCCAGCCGTCGACCGAGGCCGCGAAGTCGAGCGACAGCAGGTCGCCGTCACGCAGCCGGTAGTCGTGCGGCAGGCCGTGCAGGGCGGCGTCGTTGACCGACGTGCAGATGACCTTGCCGAACGGCGAGCCGCCGAACGAGGGGTGGTAGTCGATGTAGCAGCTCTCCGCCCCCTCGGCGCGGATCATCTCGTGCGCGAGCGCGTCGAGGTCGAGCAGGTTCACGCCGACGTCGGCGGCGGCGCTCGTCGCCCGCAGCACGCTCGCGACGAAGCGGCCCGCCGGTCGCATCTGCTCGATCTCGGCGGGCGTTCGCAGTTCGATCACGTCATGTCCTCGGCAGGGGGATGTGGGTGCGCAGGTAGGTGCCGCACAGCTCGCGCGTCGCCTCGATGAAGCGCGCATCCCCATTCTTGTCGAGTTGGAAGGCCCGCGTGAGCAGGCCGCTCGCGATCTCGATCGCGACCTCGAGGTGGAAGACGATGTCGTCGTCGGGCTCGAAGTCGTAGGTGCGCCCGACCTGGCTGGCGAACTCGCGGGCGAGGATCGCGTTGTTGCTGAGCTCGGGGCTGATGAAGCGCTGGTCGATGACGTCGCCGAAGCGGAGGGCGCGGAAGCCCGGCTCGTGCCGCGTCATGTCGGTGAAGGCGTCGAGCGTCGCGTCGAACGACGACCACGCCTCGGGCGGCGAGTTCTCGACGCCCTGCCAGACGCGCTCGAGGTAGCGCTCCATGTTGCGGGCGGCGAGCGCGCGCAGCAGCGACTGGATGTTCGGGAAGTAGCGGTAGACGACCCCGACCGACGACCGCGACCGCTTCGCGACGGCGCTCGTCGTGACGCCGTCGATGCCCGCGTCGTCGATGAGCGAGGCGGCCGCATCGAGCAGCAGTGTGATGCGCTCGGCGCTGCGCTGCTGCACCGGCTCGGTCCGCATGACCACCTTGTCGGTCGCCAGCGCTGGTTGTGCGTTCATGGTGTACCCCCCCAGGATCGTCCCCCGACGACTTTCGTGCCTGAACTTCCATCATTCCACTGATTGGGCCGCGGCCGCACAATGTGGCATCATTTCTCTTTGTGCCTCGGCACGGTTCTGCCACAGGGGAGCCGTGGATCTGCGAGTGCCGCGCAAACCTTCGAATATCCCCGAAGCCGCGATCGACCTGTGGCGGTTGCAGAGAGCGAAACACCATGCACATCCTCGACCACGTCGACGCCGCCTCGCTGCGCACCGACATCCCCGAGTTCCGCCCCGGTGACACCGTCAAGGTGCACGTAAACATCGTCGAGGGCAGCCGCTCGCGTATCCAGGTGTTCCAGGGCGTCGTCATCGGCCGCTCGAACGAGGGCATCCGCGAGACCTTCACCGTGCGCAAGGTCAGCTTCCAGGTGGGTGTCGAGCGCACCTTCCCCGTGCACTCGCCCGTGATCGACCACATCGAGGTCGTCACCCGCGGCGACGTGCGCCGCGCCAAGCTCTACTACCTGCGCAACCTGCGCGGCAAGAAGGCCAAGATCAAGGAGAAGCGCGACGCGTAGTCCGCGCTCCACGCTCTGACTCGAGGGCCCCGCCGATTCGTCGGCGGGGCCCTCGGTCGTTCGCGTCGGCAGCCGCCTAGACTGGCGGGGAGCACCTGGGGAGTCATGACTGAGCACAACGCGCCCGCCGCCAGCGGAGCATCCACCGCGGCGGCATCGCCCGGCCGCACCACCAGCCGGAAGCGCAGCGTGCTGCTCTTCCTGCGCGACGTGCTCGTCATCGTGGTGGCGGCGCTCGTCATCTCCTTCCTCATCAAGACGTTCCTGATCCGCTCGTTCTACATCCCCTCCGAGTCGATGCAGCAGACGCTGCTCGTCAACGACCGCATCATCGTCAACCAGCTCGTGCCGGCCGTCGTGCCGATCGAGCGCGGCGATGTCGTCGTGTTCGCCGACCCGGGCGGATGGCTGCCTCCGCGCGTCGAGACGCCGCCGGCGCCGCTCGCCGCCGCCGGCGACTGGGTGCTCTCGCTCATCGGGCTCAGCACCTCCGACAGCGACGAGCACCTCGTCAAGCGCGTCATCGGTCTGCCGGGCGACCGCATCGTGTGCTGCAACGACCTCGGGCAGCTCAGCATCAACGGGGTGCCGCTCGACGAGCCGTACGTGCTGCTGCCGGCCGACACGACCGACGTCGCGGGGCAGGACTTCCAGGAGGACGTGCCCGAGGGCACCCTCTGGGTCATGGGCGACAACCGCTACGACTCCTCCGACTCGCGCTTCAACGGCGTCGTGCCGATCGACGATGTCGTGGGTCGCGCGTTCGTCATCAGCTGGCCCATCGACCGCTGGCAGTGGATCGACAGCTACCCGCTCGTGTTCGACGGGGTCGAGCGCCCCGAGTGAGCGCTGCCCCGTGAGACTGGCCCGATGAGCGCCGCGCCCACGCTCGAGGTCGAGCACGCGTTCTTCGCCGCCGGCGCCCCCGTCGTGATCGGCGTCGACGAGGTCGGCCGCGGCGCGATCGCGGGCGTCGTCGCCGTGGGCGTGTGCGCGATCCTGCCGGGGGTGGATGCTCCGCCCGCCCCTCTGCGCGACAGCAAGCTGCTCAGCCCCGCCCGGCGGGCCGAGGTCGAGCCCCTCGTGCACTTCTGGGCTGCCGCGGTCGCGGTGGGGGAGGCGGAGCCGGCCGAGATCGACGAGCACGGCATCGTCGCGGCGCTCGGCATGGCCGCGCGCCGCGGGCTCATCGCCCTGCACGCGGCGGGCATCGACGTCGGCGGCTCGACCGTGCTGCTCGACGGCAGCCACGATTGGCTGACGCCCGCGCTGAGCTCGCCCCCGCGCATCCTGACCCGCGTCAAGGCCGACCGCGACTGCGCCTCCGTGGCGGGGGCCTCGGTCGTGGCGAAGCAGCACCGCGACGCTCTCATGGTGGCCGACCACGAGCGCTGGCCGGTCTACGGCTGGAGCGGCAACAAGGGCTACGGCAGCCCCGACCACCTGGCCGCGGTCGCGGCGCACGGCGCCTCCCCGCGGCACCGCGTCACCTGGCTGCGGGCGCCCTCGCTCGTCGACGGTCTCGACGCCGGTCCCGGCGCGACGGTCTAGACTCGACACGCCATGGACGACGAAGAATTCGACGACTACGACCGCGAGGTCGAGCTCGCCCTCTACCGCGAGTACCGCGATGTCGTCTCGCAGTTCCAGTACGTCGTCGAGACCGAGCGCCGCTTCTACCTCGCGAACGAGGTCGAGCAGGTCGTGCGCGACATGGGCGGCGACTTCTACTTCGAGCTCACGCTCACCGACGTGTGGGTGTGGGACGTCTACCGCGCCGACCGCTTCGTGAAGAGCGTCAAGGTGCTGACCTTCAAAGACGTGAACGTCGAAGAGCTCGGCAAGAAGGAGCTCAAGCTGCCGAAAGAGCTCGCGCTCGACGAGTAGCCGCGCGAATTCGTCATACGTTCGAAACGATCTCGGGATAACCTGAGCACCACGTGCCCCCGCACGTCGCGCCCCCCCAGTGCTCGAGGCAGGATTCACCGTGCCGAACCCCCGTCGTCCCCTGCGCCGCGCCGCGGCCGCTGTCGCCGCCGCCGTGATCGTGGCAGCCTCGGTCGTCGCGGGCACCTCGGTGGCCACCGCGGCCCCCGGAGCCCCGACGATCACGAGCCCCGCGGCCTCCCTCGACACCGTCGGGCCCGATGTCACGATCGCCGGCACGCTCGCCGTGCCGAGCGGGTACGACTTCGTGCGCGTTCAGTGGAGCACGCAGGGCGCGGTGGTCGAGGAGTGCTTCCAGGGGCTCGCGCCCGGCGAGACGACGTTCTCGTGCACTTCGGCCGTTCCGGCCCCCGGTATCTATTCGGTCGTCGCGCAGCACAGCGACGTCGCGGAGCCGGGCCCCGGCGACTGGAGCACCGACAGCAACGCGGTGACGGTGCGGGTCGGATCGACCGACACGGTCGCGATCACGAACTACACGAGCTTCAGCAACGAGTGGACGACGCAGTCGCCCACGATCGCCGGAACCGGCCCCGCGTTCGGTGCCGTCGCCGTCGAGGTCGTCTTCAATCTGTTCGACGACAACGGCGAGCAGCGGGTGCCGTACTGCACCGACACGGTGATCCCGGCCTCGGGCGAGTGGAGCTGCTCGGGCACCTCGCCCGGCTGGGGCGGCACGACCGTCACGGGTCTCGAGACGGTGCCGGGCAGCTACGACGACGAGATCGGCGGCGACATGCTGCCGGCACCGCCCGACGCCACGTACGTGTTCGGGCCCGGGAGCATCCAGCTGACCCTCGACGGCCTGCCGATCTGGAACGTCTTCGCCGATCTCATCCCGGTCGATATCGGGGAGGGCGGCGAGTACTCCTACGGGTTCACCTATGAGTACTGCCCGCTGTTCAGCCAGAACCCACTGCCGGGAGGGCAGACCGAGACGTGCTTCTACCCCGACCTCGCTCCGGGCATCTGGAACATCTACGCCATGCAGGAGTGGGAGTTCTTCACCGGCTTCTACCGCGACGACTACATCATGATCCCCGAGCAGCCGGGCCCGCTCGCCGCCGCGGTCAACGCTGACCGCTCGGTGACCTTCAGCGGCACGGGCCAGCCGGGCTACACCGTGATCGTGCGCGACGCCGCCGAGAACCAGGTCTGCGCCGGCGTCGTCGCGACGGGCGGCGGCTGGCAGTGCACGGCGGCGCCCGCCGCGGGCACGGCCTCGTACCGCGCCATCCAGCAGGCGACGGGCTTCGTTGCGACCCCTTCTGACGACCTCGGCACCGTGAGCTCGTACGCGGGTCTCTCGACCTACACACCCTCGGTCGCTGTAACGGTACCGCCCGCGCCCCCGGCGCCCCGGGCCCCCGCCCCGCTCCCGCCGGCTCCGCTGCCGTGGGCCCTCGAGGGCTACGACGGGTCGCCGCTCACTCCCGGCCAGGTGCTCGCGCTCACGGCCCAGGGGCTTCCCGTCGGCACTGTCGTCGTCGTAGAGATCCGCTCGACGCCGCGCGTGCTCGGCACCGCGGTGGCCGACGACGCCGGGCTCTTCGCCCTCGAGGTGACGGTGCCGACTGATCTCGAGCCGGGCGACCACACGCTCGTCGCGATCGCGACCCCGCCGGGCGGCGTCGAGTCGCCCGTCTCGATCCCCGTCTCGGTCATCGCTGCCTCCACGATCGATCCCGTGAAGGAGACCGTGGAATCCAGCGCACCGGAGAAGACCGACGCTGCGGGCGCGGGCGACGGCGGGTCGGGCGGCGGGGCGGTCGACCGCTCCGATCCGGCGGCTCCCTCGGCGATCAGCGACAGCATCCCGACCATCGACCGCATCGTCCGAACGCCCTTGCTCGCGGTGGCGGCGGGCGGCCTCGCGCTCGCCCTGCTGCTGCTCGTGGCCTTCCCCGCCGAGCTGCTCAACAGCACGCTCGCCTCGAACACGCGTCGCCTCGGCCGGTGGTACGCCGCCATCGAGGGCCGCGTCGAGCAGGCGACCGAGTGGTTCGCGGCCGTGACGCGCACGCGCGCCCTCGCGGCGGCCGTGCTCGTCACGGTGACCGCGCTGATCTTCGGCTTCGTCGACCCCGCCTACGGGTTCGACCCCGTCTCGCTGCGCATGACCGTCTCGCTCGCGATCGGGCTCTTCGTCATCACCTATGGAGCCTCGTGGATCAGCGGCGCGATCATCCAGCGCGTCTGGGATATCCCCACGCGCGTGAGCCTGCAGCCCGCGGCGCTCGTGTTCGCCGTGCTCGGGGTCATCATCGCCCGGCTGCTCGAGTTCTCGCCCGGCTTCCTCATCGGCCTCGTCATCGGTCTCGATCTGCTGACGCGCGTCGGCGCCCCGCACCGCGTGCGCGCGATCCTCACGACGATCGGCGTCATGGTCGGTCTCGCGCTGATCGCGTGGGTCGGCTTCTCGATCGCGACCGCGCTCTCCTCGGGCGAACCGGGCGTGCTCGAGGCGCTCGTGAGCGACGCGCTCGTCGCGATCACGGCCGAGGGGCTCACTGCCGCGCTCGCCGCGCTCATGCCGCTCGGGTTCTTGCAGGGGCACGAGATCTTCCGCCGCTCGAAGCTGCTGTGGGCCGCGGTCTTCGCCGCAGTCGGCACGCTCTTCGCCCTCATCGTGCTGCCGACGGCCACGGGCGAGGAGGGCGAGATCGCCGATGTGGGCTTCTGGATGCTCATCATGGTGATCTTCGCGATCGTCACCCTCGCCCTGTGGGCCGTTCTCCAGTACACAGGCCGCGGTTCGGGCGATGATGAGGAGGGTGTCGCGGCGCCCGCCCTCGCGGTGCCGGAGAGGGCCGCCCGCTGACGTCGGAGCCACTCTCACCACGTAAGACGCTCGTGAGCGACTCTCCGCCCTACCCTGTCGACCCGGCCGACCGATTCATGAACAAGGTCGAGGTGCTGCCTGTCAAGAATGTCCGTGTCGAAGCGCTGGGCACGAACACGCTCACGCTTCTTCCGGAGCTCGTGATCGACGAGTGAACCTGGGAGTTCGGCGAGACGCCGACGAGCAGTTTTCGGGTTAGCATGACGAGACGTGCGATGCCCCCGCTCGCGCGCCCCTGTACCGAGGTTGATATTCATGACGGTTACTCGAAAGCCGTTTCGCCGCGCCCTTGCCATTGCAACGATCGGTGTGGTTGCCGTATCCGGCGCGCTCGTCGCCACCTCCGCCGCGCAGGCCGTTCCGGAAGCCCCGATCATCTTCGGTCCTCTCGATAACCTCACGAACGTGTTCACGGTCGAGGTGGATCCCGCGCCGAGTGCGCTTGAGCAAACCGTTTCCGTTTCGTGGGCGCATGAAGGGACGGGCACCGTCGGCATTGGATGCCAGGTCGTAATCCCCGCCGATACCCCCGACGGCACGACGTTCTCTTGCGAAACCACCGTCCCTCCGGGCCAGTTCGGCTTCTACAACCTCACCGCGATCTCGACCGACGCCGATGGGGATAGCCCCGTCAGCGACGTCATGGGGGCCGTGCGATACGGGGAGCCCGCAGACCCCGGGAGCCTGGTGCCCGGCGCGCCCCTCGACGGTCCTGAGTCGCCCGTCGTCGTTGATGGGCTGGAAACGGCAATCACGGGTCTCGGTCCGGCCCTTTCCACCATTGACGTACGCGCCTCGCTCCCCGAACAAGCCGCCATCGACATCTGCGTGACCACGGCGTCTTCGACCGGTGCGTTCACGTGCCCGACCGTGTTTCCCGACTACGGCCTCTGGAACGTGCGCTTCTTCGTCACCGACGTCGAGGGCGGCGAGACGGTGTTCCCCGCTGATCTCGGGTCCATCGCCGTCTCGGTGAATCCGCCTGTGCCCACAGTGGCTAGCTCCACCTCGTTCTCGGCAATCGGTGTCGATCTCGAAGGCGTGCCGGGGTCGAACGTCGGTGCGGCGCTCGTGCTCGACGCCTTCGGCTCGCCGGCAGAGGGCGGCTTCTGCCCAGCCGCCTGGGAGGGCAATCCAGCAGCCCCGCCTACCGGAGGAGCCGCGGTCGGTTGCTTCTTCCCTGCGGTGACGCCGGGCATTCACCTCCTGCAGTCGACGCAGTTCATCAACGGTGCCGTCTCGATCGCGCGCGACGACCTCTTCTACGCCGCGGCGACGCCGACCCTGGTCGTCGAGCCGTTTCCCGGCGGCGCGGTATTCTCGGGAACCGTCGACACCCTTGCGAGCGATCTCACCGCATCGGGCACCCGCATCGACGGCCTCGCCGTGATCGTGCGCGAACACGGTCTGCAGCGGAGACGTCGACCTCGCCACGGGTGCCTGGTCATGCGACGGCCCGATCGAGTCGGGTGCCGACAGCTTCGCGGCATACACGGAAGTGCAGGGTTTCGGTGACGACCCGGATGTTCTCGGCGCAGTCAACGGAACGTATGGCGCAGTCTCGGCGATTTCATCGGACGTCGCCGCGACGATTCCGGGCGGTGTGGTGCCACCCCCGCCGACGATGGGCTACAGCTTCGGCCCCGCCACGGTCGATGTCACCGCGCAGGGGCTCGAGAACTCGAGCATCGGGATCAGGTTGTACTCGGTGACGGTCACGGAGGGTGAGGGCGAGGGGTACACCTAC
>LNFD01000176.1 GCA_001464255.1 Actinomycetales bacterium Ga0077552
TCGGCTACGCCACCACCGAGACGCCGCAGCTCATGCCGCTGCCGATCTGGCTCGCGCACCGCCTCGCCGAGCGCCTCGCCGAGGTGCGCAAGCAGGGGGTGCTCGACTACCTCGCGCCCGACGGCAAGACGCAGGTGACCATCGGGTACGAGGGCGCCGTACCGCGCACGGTCGAGACGGTCGTGCTCTCGACCCAGCACCTGCCGGCCGTGTCGACCGAGCAGTTGCGCGAGGACGTGCGGCGCACCGTCATCGCCGCGGTGCTCGAGGCCGCGGGCTTCGATCCCGAGGCGCCGCGCGTGCTCATCAACCCCACCGGCCGCTTCGAGATCGGCGGGCCGCAGGGCGACGCCGGGCTCACGGGCCGCAAGATCATCGTCGACACCTACGGCGGCGCCTCGCGGCACGGCGGCGGAGCGTTCAGCGGCAAGGACCCTTCCAAGGTCGACCGCTCGGCCGCGTACGCCATGCGCTGGGTCGCGAAGAACGCCGTCGCGGCCGGGCTCGCCGACCGGCTCGAGGTGCAGGTCGCCTACGCGATCGGCACCGCCGCTCCGGTCGGCCTGTACGTCGAGACCTTCGGCACGGCGCACGTCGACGAGCAGCGCATCATCGAGGCGATCCGCACGGTCTTCGACCTTCGTCCGGGGGCGATCATCCGCGACCTCGACCTGCTGCGTCCGATCTACGCGCAGACGAGCACCTACGGGCACTTCGGCCGCGAGCTGCCCGACTTCACGTGGGAGCGTCTCGACCGCGTCGACGCGCTGCGCGCGGAGGCCGGTCTCTAGCGTGCCCCCGGCAGCCATCGCCCGGGTGCTGCTCGACTCGCCGCTGCCTCAGCTCGACCGGCTGTTCGACTACCGGATCCCCGAGCGCTGGCGCGAGCAGGCCGTCCCCGGGGTGCGCGTGCTCGTCCCCCTGCGGTCGGCCGGTCGGCAGGCCAAGGGCTTCATCGTCGAGGTGGCGGACGAGGGCGGCTTCGAAGGCGTGCTGAGCGAGCTCGACGAGGTCGTCTCACCCGCTCCCGTGCTCGATGCGGCGGTGTGGCGCGTGGTGCGCCGCGCCGCGGATCGCGCCGCGGGCGTCGCGAGCGATCTCGTGCGGCTCGCCGTACCGCCGCGCCAGGTGCGGGTCGAGAAGGCGTGGCTGGCCCGGCGGGCCGAATCGCCCGCGGCGGCCTCCGCACGCGAGGCCGAGCGCCCGAGCGCCCCGGCCATCACGGGCTACGCGCCCGAGGCCCTCGCCGCCGTGCTGCGCCCCGGCGGTGACGTTCTCGACACCGGGCCCGAGGAGGGGGAGGGGCGGCGCGTGGCACTCACGGGCATCCCGGCGCCCGTCGAGATCGCGCCCGGCGTGTGGGTGCCGGCTGCGCTCCGCACCCTCGCCGAGCTCGCGGTGGCGACCCTGGCGGCGGGTCGCAGCGCGCTCGTGAGCGTGCCCGACTACCGCGACCTCGACCACCTGGCGGCCTGCCTCGCCCTGCTCGTCGCGGCCGACGACATCGCGCGCATCGATGCCACGCAGCCCGCCGGCGAGCGCTATCGCGCCTTCCTGCGCACGCTCGAACCGCGGCCCGTGATCGTCATCGGCAATCGCTCGGCGTTGCTCGCGCCCGCGCCGGCCCTCGGCCTCGTGGCGCTCTGGGACGACGGCGACGGGCTGCACGCCGAGCCGCATGCGCCGGGCATCCACAGCCGCGATCTGGCCCTCCTGCGGCAGGAGGAGGCCGGATGCTCGCTCGTGCTCGCCGCCCACGCGCGCAGCACCGACGTGCAGCGTCTCGTCGAGCTCGGGTGGCTCACGGCCGTCGAGCCGCTCGGCCGCTGGCGCCGTCGCATCACGCCGACGGCCCAGCAGACCGCGACCGATGCCGGGGCGATGCGCGCGCGCATCCCCTCGACGGCGTGGCGCGCGGTCTCCGACGCGTTGCAGCACGGGCCTGTGCTCGTGCAGGTCGCCCGGCCCGGCTACGCTCCGCGCCTCGCCTGCGCCGACTGCGGAGAGACGGCGCGGTGCACCGCCTGCCGCGGCCCGCTCGGCGTCGCCCGTGTCGGGGCCGCGGCCTCCTGCCGATGGTGCGGTGCTCTCGCGGTCGCCTGGCGCTGCGCGACGTGCCAGGGCGAGCGCTGGCGCACCGTGGGGCGCGGCTCGGCGCGCACGGCCGACGAGCTGGGTCGCGCGTTCCCCGGAGCGCGCGTCGTGGTCTCCGACGGCGCCACCCCGCTGCAGTCGGCGCCGGGCGGTCGCACGCTCGTCGTCGCCACGCGCGGCGCCGAGCCGGTCGTCGCGGGCGGCTACCGCGCCGTGCTGCTGCTCGACGGCGAGAGCATGCTCGCCCGCGAGAGCCTGCGCGTCGTCGAAGACTGCGTGCGCTGGTGGTGCAACGCGGCCGCCCTCGCCGCACCGGAGGCGCCCGTGCTGCTCGTGGGCGTCGGTGGCGCGGTCGCGACCGCGCTCGCCACCGGGCATCCGGAGCGCGTGGCAGCGGCTGAGCTCGCCGATCGTCGGCTGCTGCGCTTCCCGCCCGCGGTGCGCGTCGCGGCCCTCGCGGGCACCCCCGAGGCGGTCGCACGCGCGACGACCGCGCTCGACGACCTCGACGGAGTCGACGTGCTGGGGCCGATCGAGCTCGACGAGGGCCGTGTGCGCGCGATCGTGCGGCTCGACTACGCGCGCGGCGCCGAGGTCGCGACGCGGCTCAAGGCCGAGCTCGTGCGCGGCGCGACGGCGCGGGTGCCGCGTGTTCCCGGAGCCCCGCCGCGCCGCCGCGTGCCGGCCCTGCGCGTGCGGTTCGACGACAGCGAACCCTTCGACGACCCCGGGCAGCGGCCGGTCGGCTAGCGGGCGCGGTCGGGCGCGGGCCGGGCATCCGGTTGAATGGGGGCATGCCCGCTCTGCGTCTCGTCGTCGCCGGCAGCCCCGCGGCGGCCGTGCCCACCCTGACGACGCTCTCGGCGAGCGAGCACGAGATCGTGCGGGTCATCACCCGGCCGCCGACGCCCCAGGGGCGCAAGCGCGTGCTCACGCCGACGCCCGTCGCGCTCGAGGCCGAGCGTCTCGGCCTGCCCGTGCTCGAGGCGACGAGGCTCGTCCAGATCGAGGGAGAGCTGCTGCCGCTCGCCGTCGACCTCGGCGTGATCGTCGCGTACGGCGCCCTCGTGCGCGAGCCGCTGCTCTCATGGCCGCGCCTCGGCTGGATCAACCTGCACTTCTCGCTGCTGCCGCGCTGGCGTGGCGCCGCCCCCGTGCAGCACGCCGTGATCGCGGGCGATGCGCAGACGGGTGCGACGGTCTTCCAGCTCACCGAGGGCCTCGACGAGGGCGACTGGTACGCGCGGCTGACGACGCCCATCGGCGCGCAGCGCACCGCGGGCTCGCTGCTCGACGAGCTCAGCACGACGGGGGCAGCGCTCGTGCGGCAGGTCGTCGACGACCTCGCGGCGGGCACCGCCGTCGCCCACCCGCAGGAGGGGATCGTGACGCTCGCGCCGAAGCTCGGCCGCGACGACGCGGCGCTGCGCTGGGACGAACCCGCCGAAGCCGTGCACGCACGGCTGCGCGGCGTGACGCCCGAGCCCGGTGCCTTCACGCTGTGGGGCGATCAGGCGATCAAGGTGCTCGAGGCGGCGATCGCGCGGGATGCCGCCGCACTGCCCGCGGGCACCGTGCGCCGCGAGGGCGGCCGCGTTCTCGTGGGCACGGCGACCGTGCCGCTCGAACTGCTGCGCGTGCAGCCGGCGGGCAAGCAGGCGATGAGCGCAGCCGACTGGGCGCGCGGGCTGCCGTCCGACCGCGATCCGGTGTTCTCGTGACCGGCCGGCCGCAGTCGGAGGGGTCGCGGCAGCGGGCCCGCACGACGGCGACACCGCGTCAGGTGGCGTTCGACGTGCTGCGCGCCGTCGCCGACGACGACGCCTACGCGAACCTGCTGCTGCCGACGCGCCTGCGTCGGGCGCGGTTGAGCGGTGCCGACGCGGCCTTCGCGACCGAGCTCACGTACGGCACGCTGCGCCGGCGCGGGCACTACGACGCCGTGATCGCGCTCGCGGCCGGTCGCTCGATCGACGCGATCGACCCCATCGCGCTCGATGTGCTGCGCCTGGGGGCGCACCAGCTGCTCGGCATGAGCACGCCGGCGCACGCCGCGGTCGGCGAGACGGTCGAACTCACGCGCCGGGCGCGGGCGGCCCGCACGACCGGGTTCGTCAACGCCGTGCTGCGCACGATCTCGCGCGACGACGACGCGACTTGGACGGCGCGCCTCCTCGACGGGGTCACCGACCCCGACACGCGGGCGGGCATCGCCTACGCGCATCCGCCGTGGCTTGTCACCGCCCTGCGCTCGGCTCTCGCGCGCGAGGGGCGCGCGAGCGAGCTCGAGGCGCTACTCGCCGCCGACAACGCGCCCCCGCGCGTGACGCTCGTCGCCCTGCCCGGTCTCAGCGAGCCCGAGAGCCTCGGCGACCTCACCCTCTACTCGCCCGTCGGCGCGCGCTCCGCGGCCGGCGACCCGGCGGCGCATCCCGCGGTCGCCACCGGGGCCGCGCGCGTGCAGGACGAGGGTTCTCAGCTCGCGGCTCTCGCCCTCTCGCGCGCCCGACCGGTGGTCGCGGGGGAGCGGTGGCTTGACCTGTGCGCGGGGCCGGGCGGCAAGGCCGCGCTCCTCGCGGCCGAGGCAAGGGCGGCGGGCGCGGTGCTCACCGCCAACGAAGTCGTGCCCGCGCGCGCCGAGCTCGTGCGGAAGGCCCTGCACGCGGTGGACCCGGCCGTCGAGGTTCGCGTCGGCGACGGCCGCGCGATCGGCGCACTCGAGCCCGGCTCCTACGACCGCATCCTGCTCGATGCGCCGTGCACAGGGCTGGGCGCCCTGCGGCGACGGCCCGAGGCACGCTGGCGCAAGACCGCGGCCGACGTCGCTCCGCTCGCCGTCCTGCAGGGCGAGCTGCTGCGCAGCGCGCTCGCGGCGCTGCGACCCGGGGGAGTGCTCGCCTACGTCACGTGCTCGCCGCACCCCGACGAGACGACGGCGATCGTGGATGCCCTCCTCACCGAGCACCCCGCCGATGCCGCCCCGCTCGACGCCCGGGCTGTGCTGGCCGGCGTCACCCGCTCCCCCCTCGACCTCGGCGAGCTCGCCCACGGGGCCGCGCAGCTCTGGCCGCACCGGCACGGAACCGATGCGATGTTCATCCAGCTCCTGACCCGCCGCTGAGCGCCGGGCATCCCGACCCGCTGCCTCGCTACGCTGACGACGTGACCGTGCGCATTAATCCGAGCATCCTGTCGGCCGATTTCGTCAACCTGCAGCGCGATGTCGAGCGCATCGCGAGCGCCGATCTCGTGCACGTCGATGTCATGGACAACCACTTCGTGCCGAACCTGACCTTCGGCCCGCAGATGGTGGGGCGGCTTCAGGCGGTCTCGCCGATCCCGCTCGACGTTCACCTCATGATCAGCGACGCGGATCGCTGGGCTCCCGGCTACGCCGAGCTCGGCGCCTTCTCGGTGACCTTCCACGCCGAGGCCGCAGCTGATGTCGTCGCGACCGCGCGGGCGCTCCGCGAGCGCGGCAGCCGCGCGGGCCTCGCGGTCAAGCCCGGCACCGACGTCGAGCCCTATCTGGAGCTGCTGCCCGAGTTCGACCAGGTGCTCGTCATGACGGTCGAGCCGGGCTTCGGCGGCCAGTCGTTCATGGCCGAGACGATGCCCAAGCTGCGCGCGCTGCGCGAGGCGGTCGACCGGCACGGGCTCGACGTCTGGCTGCAGGTCGACGGCGTAATCTCTCTCGACACCATCGGCATCGCGGCCGAGGCGGGCGCCGACACCTTCGTCGCCGGCTCGGCCGTGTACGGCCGCGAGAGCGTCGAGCAGGCGATCGCCGAGCTGCGCGCCGCGGCGAGCGCTCACCGCCACTGACACGGCCGCTGACCCTGCTCACGGCGAGGTCTGGTTTGATGGAGGCATGAGCCAGAACACGAAGCCCGAGATCGACTTCTTCGAGGGCCCC
>LNFD01000177.1 GCA_001464255.1 Actinomycetales bacterium Ga0077552
GTTTGATGTCGCGCAGGTACTCCAGAAAGGCCAGCACCGGGTGGGCGTCGATCTCGCGGATGCCCGCCCAGGGGTAGTCGCGCATCTCCGGCAAGAGCTCGGCGAGCTCGCGCGCGTCGGCGGGCTTCAGATAGCCCGCCGCGGTCAACGGCAGGCCATCGCCGGATGCCCGCTCGAGCATCCAGCGGTGTGGCACGAGTGCCTGCGTAGGGTCGGGGCGCGGCTGCGTGAGCAGCTGGGCCGACAGGGTCACGGCATTCTGTCGAAACTCGTCGCCGAACTCGGTGTCTTCGAGCCCGTTGAGCATCGCGGTCAATGCCGGGTGCAGTCGCAAGGCTGCCTGTCTGCGCATGGCGTTGCTCTCTCTCGTCGGTCTCACGCTACCGAGCGGTCGTCGGTGGCGTGACCCGACCCCGTCGGATACAGTGTTATGCGTATACGCATAGGAAGGCTGTCGCCATGCTACCCGCCGCTACGGTGATCCGCACCGCTCGAACACGCGCGCGACTCTCGCAGTCGGCAATGGCCCGTCGAGCGGGTGTGGCGCAGTCGACGGTGAGCCGCGTGGAGAGCGGCGAGCTCGACCCGACGTGGGCCACCATGCAGTCACTGCTGATGGCGGCCGGGTGGACGGCGGAACCCGTGCGCACCGATGTCGCCGACCTCATCTCGGTGACGACCACAGCACGAGGGATGGCCTCGAGCTTGCGACGCGGCGACCCGGAGTCGGCCATCCGTGATCTCACAGAAGCCGTGGGTCGGCTCATTCGATTCGGCGAGTCGAGCGACGCGACCGTGCCGTCGTGGGTGCTCGAGCAAGCTCCAGCCGGCCTCCTTGATGATGCCTGGCTCACTTACCTGGCGACGGCCTTCGCCTACGCTCTGGAGCGCTCGGGCAGAACAGCCGTGCCGTGGATGCTCGACGCCCCTCCCCTTGCGACCGAGACGGTGATGGGCGATGACCCCAGCCCCGAATTCCGGACGTGGCTGCGCGCACAGACCCCGCCGCTCTTCCTCGCGAAGAACCTGCTGTCGCGCCCTGACGATTGGGCCATCGCGTGAGTTCCGAGTACCGAGTACCGAGTACCGGATCTCGCCGGACGGTCCTCGTACCATCGCGCACCTGAGCTTCAGACGCTCGGGCGGTACCATGAGAGCGAGGAAGGGAGCGAACTCATGGAGCAGCGCAAAGTCGACGCAGAAGTCGTCAAGCGTGCCGTGTCGCGCTCTACCGCTGACTCTGCGCGGCTTGAGCGCCGCGAAGTTCCGGCTGGATTTGTTCGGTCTGCTGCGGCCGAGAGGTTCCTGGCCGAGCGACGCAACGGGCGCTGATGGCGCTCTCGCCTGGGTACGGCGAGACACCGCTCGACGGCGACGAGTTCGATGCATTGTTGCCGTCGATTCGCGAAGCCCTCGGCGCAGACGTCACCAAAGCGGCAGTCTTCGACCTCGAACAAGCAGTTCAAGATGAGGTCGCAGCAGACCTTCTCAACCGCGTCTTGGCCCGCGAGATCGGGCTCGATGAACTCCTCAACGATCACTTCATTCGAGAGCTTCATCGACGGCTCTATGCCGACATCTGGTCGTGGGGCGGCAAACTGCGCGTGCGCGAACTAACACTCGGCGTCGCACCCGAGCTCGTCGCCGTAGAGCTCAGAACATCGCTCGACACGCTCAACTACCGACGCACGATGACGAGCGACTTGACCCCCCGGCAACTGGGTGTCGCGGTGCATGCTGAAACGGTGCGAATCCACCCATTCGCTGATGGCAACGGCCGCACGACACGCTTGCTCGCCGATCTCGTCTTCGTGGCCGCTCAAGAGCTTGACGAGCCCGAGCTCTACGACTGGTCACTCGACAAGACGCGGTACATCTCTCTGCTCCGCGAGTACGACGTGCATCGAGATGCGACCGACCTGGCGGCGTTCATCGGCGTGCGACCGCTGTCTGCCTAGCCGGCCTACTCCCCGCCACCCTCCCCCAACTCCGCGAACTTCGCCGCCATCGTCGGGTTCCCCCGCGTCAGCTTCTTGATCGTCACGTCCTGCGCCTTGTCGTTGGCCAACCGCAGGTTGCGCTCCGACCCGAGCAGGGCATCCTTGACCTTCTGCAGTCGCTCGATGGCCTTGTCGATCTCGGCGATAGCCTCGCCGAACCGCCGCGAAGCCAGGTCATAATTGCGCGCAAACCCGGACTTGAACGCGTCGAGATCACTCTCAAAACTCGTGATGTCAACGTTCTGCGCCTTCACCAACGCCAACTCCTGCTTGTACTGCAGCGACCCGAGCGCCGCATTCCGCAGCACCGTGATGATCGGAATGAAGAACTGCGGACGCACCACGTACATCTTCGGGTACCGGTGCGAGACGTCGACGATTCCGCTGTTGTAGAGCTCACTCTCGGGCTCGAGCAGTGACACGAGCACCGCGTACTCGCAGCCCTTCTCGGTGCGGTCTTTGTCGAGCTCTTTCAAGAAGTCTTCGTTCTTCTTCTTGGTCGCGGTCTCGTCGTTCTCGTTCTTCATCTCGAACATGATCGACACGATCTCGGTGCCGGC
>LNFD01000178.1 GCA_001464255.1 Actinomycetales bacterium Ga0077552
GTTGAGTGTCGTCGCGAACAGCGCCCAGAACGAGTAGGGCACGAGCAGGGCGGCCGCCGGCCGGCTGACATCGCCGAAGCGGATGATCGTCGCGAGGATGGCGAAGTCGAGCACGACGATGATGCCGAGCGCGATCCAGAGGCCCGGGGCGCCGATGACCGCGCCGAGCCCGAAGAAGGCCGGGCTCCAGAGGGCGTTGAGCCCGAGCTGAACGGCGTACACGCGCAGCGCGCGCGTGCGCAGCTCGGAGTCGGGGCGGCGCCAGACGAGCCAGGCGGCGACCGACATGAGCGTGTAGAGCACTGTCCAGACCGGGCCGAAGACGGCGTCCGGCGGATTCCACATGGGCTTCGGGGTCTCGGCGTACCAGCCGTCGATCGCGGGGGCCGAGATGAGCGAGCCCAGGGCGGCGACGGCCGCGGCGACGCCGAGCAGGGCGAGCAGCACGAGCGCCGAGCGCATCCCCGACCGGCTCGAACGCGGCGTCACCGGGGCGGGTGGCGCGGCGGCAGGTGCGGTCGTCGCGACCGGCTCGGGCGCCGCGGCAACGTGCGCGACGGACGACGGCGCCGTCGAGGCGCTCGGTGCCGCGGAGAGGTAGGTGGAGGTGCGGCGACGGGTCGCGCCGTCGAACGACCGTGTCGTCGTCATGGCACCTCCCCTCGTCGCTCCCGCGAGAGTAGAGCCCCAGCCTCCGAGCATCCTGCGCGTCGACTGCATGATGCATCGATGACGCGGATGCCCGGCCGAGGTCTGCGGCGCCCGCCTCAGTTGAGCAGTGCGATGCCGACCGTGAGGGTCGCCGCGTAGACCACCCACAGGAGGTACGGCACCATGATGATCGCCGCGACCCGCTGGATGGGCCAGAACTCGACGATCGTCACGATGATCGCCGCCAGCAGCAGCATGTGCACCGTGAGCGAGAGCCACGTGGCGGTCTCGCCGATGACGGGGAAGAGCGCGAAGAACAGCGGCGACCAGAGCGCGTTGAGCACGAGCTGGACGACGTAGAGGGTCAGTGCCCGCTCGACGCGCCGACGGCGGCGCTGGCGCCAGATCAACCACGCCGCGACCGAGGTGCCGAGGTAGAGCGCGGTCCAGACCGCCGAGAACACCCAGTTCGGCGGCGTCCACCCGGGCTTCTCGGCCTCGGCGTACCAGCCGGCGATGAAGGGCTGCGAGACGGCCGAGCCGAGCGTGGCGGAGAGCACGTTGACGGCGACGATCGTGCCGAGCACGAGCAGCGAGAGCCCGACCGACGCGGTCGAGGGACGGGCTCTCAATGCCCGATGAGGGGGCTCATGGCGCGGGCGATGATCGACCCCCGGCCTGTCGCGCGCTCCTCGGCGTCGGCGGCGGTCATGGCGACGAGCCCCGCGTTCGCGCCCATGAAGCGCAGCGGCTCGGGCTCCCACGACGGTGAGCGGTGGCCGACCCATGGCAGTCGGGTCAGTTCGGTGTCGCGCCCCGTGACGAGGTCGGCGAGCGTGCGGCCGGCGAGGTTGGTGGTCGACAGTCCGTCGCCGACGTAGCCGCCGGCCGATCCGAGCCCCGTCGCCGGGTCGTAGCTCACGCTCGCGTGCCAGTCGCGCGGCACGCCGAGGGGGCCGCCCCAGGCGTGCTCGACCTCGAGCGGCGGCAGCTGCGGGAAGAGCTCGTGCAGCGTCGCGACGAGGTGCGCGAAGACGCGCTCGACGCGGTCGTACTCGTCCCGGATGGCGCTGCCCCAGTGGTAGCGGGCGCCGCGGCCGCCGAAGGCGATGCGGTTGTCGGCGGTGCGCTGGCCGTAGATCACGAGGTGCCGGCCGTCGGAGAAGGTCTGGCCGTGGGCGATGCCCATGGCCTCCCACACGGCGTCGTCGAGCGGCTGGGTCGCGACCATGAGCGAATAGAGCGGCAGGATGCGCCGCTTCGTCTGCGCCACTGCGGCACCGTAGCCTTCGAGCGCCGTGATGATGTGGCGAGCGCGCACCGTGCCGCGATCGGTGCGCACCGCGCCGGGCTGCCAGCTCTGCACCGTCGTCTGCTCGCGGATGACCGCCCCCTGCTGCTCGACCACTCGGGCGAGCCCCCGCACGAGCGCGGCCGGGTGCACGCGGGCGCAGGCCGGGTCGTAGACCGCACCCCGGGCATCCCGCGCCCGCACGCGATCAGCGCCCCAGAGCTCGAGGGCGTCGACGCCGTAGCCGTGCGCCTGCTCGACCTCGTGCTGCGCGGCGCGCCACTGCGTCTCGCTGCGGGCGAAGACGATCGTGCCGCCGCGCTCGTAGTCGCAGTCGATGCCCGCGGCGCGAGCGGCCGTGCCGACCTCATCGACCGTCGCGACCATCGCGCGGCGCATCGCGAGCGCGGCATCGCGACCATGGCGCTTCTCGAGCGCCGCCGTCGACTGCGGGAAGAGGGCGCTGCACCAGCCGCCGTTGCGCCCGGAGGCGCCGAAGCCCGCGATGCGCTTCTCGAGCACGGTGACCCGCAGCGCGGGATCGCGCTTGAGCAGCTCGTGCGCCGTCCAGAGGCCCGTGAGCCCTCCGCCCACGATGGCGACGTCGGTGTCGACATCGCCATCGAGGGCGGCGCGGGGTGTCAGGTCGTCATCGACCGTGGCGTGCCAGTAGCTCAAGCCGCGGTCGTCTCGCTGCTTGGTCAGAGTCGGGTCCAGGCCTCGGTGAGAACGCTGCGCAGGATGCCCTCGATCTCGTCGAACTCGGCGGGGCCGATCGTGAGCGGGGGAGCGAGCTGGATGACGGGGTCGCCGCGGTCGTCGGCGCGGCAGTAGAGCCCGGCGTCGAAGAGGGCCTTCGACAGGAAGCCGCGCAGCAGGCGCTCGGCCTCGTCGTCGGAGAAGGTCTCCTTCGTCTCCTTGTTCTTCACGAGCTCGATGCCGAAGAAGTAGCCCTCGCCGCGCACGTCGCCGACGATCGGGAGGTCCTTCAGGCGCTCGAGCGCGGCGCGGAACTTCGGCGAGTTCTCGCGCACGTGCTGCAGGATCCCCTCTTCCTCCATGATGTTGAGGTTCTCGAGGGCGACGGCGGCCGACACCGGATGCCCGGCGAAGGTGTAGCCGTGGTAGAACGCCGTCTGCCCGTGCTTGAAGGGCTCGTACAGGCGGTCGCTCACGATCATCGCGCCGAGGGGCGAGTAGCCGCTCGTGAGGCCCTTCGCGCTCGTAATGATGTCGGGCACGTAGCCGAGGGCGGTGCACGCGAACATCTCGCCAATGCGGCCGTAGGCGCAGATGACCTCGTCGCTCACGAGCAGCACATCGTACTTGTCGCAGATCTCGCGCACGCGCGTGAAGTAGCCGGGGGGCGGCGGGAAGCAGCCGCCCGAGTTCTGCACGGGCTCGAGGAAGACCGCCGCGACGGTGTCGGGGCCCTCGAAGAGGATCGCCTCCTCGATGCGGTTGGCGGCCCACTGGCCGAACTCCTCGAGCGAACCGTGGAAGCCCATCTCCTCAGCGCGGTAGTAGTTGGTGTTCGGCACGCGGAACCCGCCGGGGGTGAGCGGCTCGAACATCTCCTTCATGCCGGGGATGCCCGTGATCGCGAGCGCGCCCTGCGGGGTGCCGTGGTACGCGATGGCGCGCGAGATGACCTTGTGCTTCATGGGCTTGCCGGTGAGCTTGAAGTACTGCTTCGCGAGCTTCCACGCCGACTCGACGGCCTCGCCGCCTCCGGTGGTGAAGAACACGCGGTTGAGGTCGCCCGGGGCGTAGTCGGCGAGGCGGTCGGCGAGCTCGATCGCGGTCGGGTGGGCGTACGACCACAGCGGGAAGAACGCGAGCTCCTCCGCCTGCTTGCGGGCCGCCTCGGCGAGGCGTTCGCGCCCGTGGCCGACCTGCACGACGAAGAGGCCCGAGAGGCCGTCGATGTACTTCTTGCCGTGCGAGTCGTAGACGTGGTGGCCTTCGCCGCGCACGATGATCGGCACGCCGGCGCCCGACTCCATGCCCGACTGGCGGGCGAAGTGCATCCAGAGGTGGTCTTTCGCCTTCTGCTGCAGCTCGGCCTCGGTCGAGGCGTCGAGGGCGGTGCCCACCGGGGCAATGGAGGTGTCGATAGACATCGTGTGCTCTCTCGTGTGGTGTGCGGGCTCAGCGTGCGTCGTGGGCGCGCTGATCGTCGCGGTCGCGGTCTTCTTGCGGAAAATGCTCATCGGGTTCCCCAGTTGTAGAACTGCTTCTGCAGTCGTAGATAGACGAAGGTCTCGGTCGACTGCACGCCCTCGATCGCACGGATGCGACTGTTGAGCAGGTCGATGAGGTCGTCGTCGTCCTCGCAGACGACCTCGGCGAGGATGTCGAAGCTGCCGGCCGTGAGCACGACGTAGTCGACGGCGCGCATGTTGCTCAGTTCTTCGGCGACGTGCGTCGTGTCGCCCACGACGCGGATGCCGATCATGGCCTGGCGGTAGAAGCCCAGCTGCATCGGGTCGGTGACGGCGACCACCTGCATGACCCCCGCATCCGTCAGCTTCTGCACGCGCTGCCGCACCGCCGCCTCGCTCAGGCCCACGGCCTTGCCGATCTCGGCGTACGAGCGGCGGCCGTCGGTCTGCAGCTGCTCGACGATGGCCTTCGACACGTCGTCGAGGTGCACCGGCTTGCTTCGGGAGGCCATGGGCTGATTCTGACAGTGACGGGCGGGGAGTACAAGTGAATCCGCAGTATCAGGCACCTATCAGCGACGGATTCCGTCGCAGGCGGGGTGGATGCCCGGTCTCGCGCGCGCTACAGTGGCGCCATGAGCGCCCGCATCCTCCGCAACGTCATCGGCGGCGAGTCCGTCGAGAGCACCGCCGACACCCACCTCGACCTCGTCGATCCTGCGACCGAGGAGGTCTACGGTCACGCGCCCGTGAGCACCCCGGCCGAGATCGACGCGGCCTACCGCGCCGCGGAGGGCGCCTTCGCGCACTGGGGCCGCACGACCCCCGCCGAGCGGCAGCTCGCGCTCTTCCGGCTCGCCGACGTCATGGCCGAGCACGCCGACGAGCTCGCCGACCTCGAGTCGCTCGACACCGGCAAGCCGCGCGCCAGCCTCGTCGCCGACGAGATCGACCAGTCGGTCGACCAGCTGCGGTTCTTCGGCGGCGCGGCGCGCGACCTCGACGGCCGTTCGGCGGGGGAGTACCTCGCCGACCACACCTCGTACGTGCGCCGCGAGCCCATCGGCGTCATCGGGCAGGTGACCCCCTGGAACTACCCGCTCAACATGGCCATCTGGAAGATCGCCCCGGCGATCGCCGCGGGCAACACGGTCGTGCTCAAGCCCTCCGACACGACTCCGCTCTCGACCGTGCGGTTCGCCGAGCTCGCCGCCGGCGTGCTGCCCGCGGGCGTGCTCAACGTCGTGCTGGGCGACCGCACGACGGGTGCGGCCCTGCTGCAGCATCCGACCCCCCAGATGGTCGCGATCACGGGCTCGGTGCGTGCGGGCATGGAGGTCGCGAAGGCGGCCGCGAGCGATCTCAAGCGCGTGCACCTCGAGCTCGGCGGCAAGGCCCCGGCGATCGTGTTCCCCGACGCCGACCCGCAGAAGGTCGCGGAGGGCCTCGTGCTCGCCGCCTACTTCAATGCGGGCCAGGACTGCACCGCGGCGACGCGCGTCATCGTGCACGAGTCGGTGCACGACGAGGTCGTCGCCGCGCTCGTCGCCCGCGCCACGACGCACGCCGTCACGGGCGGGCCGCGCGAGGAGGGCGTCTTCTACGGCGCGCTCAACAACGCCGCGCAGCTGGAGCGCGTCGCCGGCATCGTCGACCGCCTGCCGGCGCACGCCGAGATCGTCGCGGGCGGCGCCCGCCAGGGCGACCGCGGCTACTTCTGGCCGGCGACGATCGTGACGGGCATGCGGCAGGACGACGAGGCGGTGCAGGAGGAGATCTTCGGGCCCGTGCTGACGGTGCAGCCCTTCCGCACCGAGGAGGAGGCGCTCGCGCTCGCGAACGGCGTGCGCTATGCCCTCGCCTCGTCGGTGTGGACGAGCGATCACGGCCGCGCGATGCGCTTCGCGCGCGACCTCGACTTCGGCTGCGTCTGGATCAACACGCACATCCCGTTCGTGTCGGACATGCCGCACGGCGGGTTCAAGCACTCGGGCTACGGCAAAGACCTGTCGCACTATGGTTTCGAGGACTACACGCGCCTCAAGCATGTGATGTCGTACATCGGCGACTAGCCGATGGACGACCAGAAGGCACGGCGTACAAGGGCGGCCCGCCAGGGTCGCCCGTACATCGGCGACTAACTGGGTTTCAGGCGGGGGGCGCCATGGATGATCGGCCGGAGGACACCGACGACACGGTGCTGCGCCCGCGCGCGCCGGGCCGACCCGGCGCGGCGACGTCCGAGCCCGACCTCGACGACACGATCGTGCGGCTCGTCGAG
>LNFD01000179.1 GCA_001464255.1 Actinomycetales bacterium Ga0077552
GCTACGACCTGCGGTTCCCCGAGGTGACCCGTCGCCTCGTCGACGCGGGCGCCGAGCTCGTGCTCGTGCCGAGCGAGTGGGTGGCCGGCTCCGGCAAGGTGCACGCCTGGACGACCCTTGTCACCGCGCGGGCGATCGAGAACACCGTGTACGTCGCGGCGGCCGACCACATCCCGCCCATCGGGGTCGGGTGCAGCATGATCGTCGACGCCCGGGGCGAGGTTCTGGCCTCGATCGAGACGGCAACGGATGCCGTGGTCGCCCCCGTCTCGCGCGATCACCTCGACGAGGTGCGCCGCATCAATCCCGCCCTGCGGCTGCGCCGGTTCGGGGTCGTGCCGCTCTAGCGGCGCAGGCTCTGCAGCCGCCGCACGCCCTCGGCGATGACGGCGTCGGGTTTGCAGAACGCGAAGCGCAGAGCGCTTGCGCTCACCGCGCCGCCGAAGGCGCTGAGGGGGATCGCGACCACCCCGGGATCGACCGCGAGGGCGCGGGCGCTCGCCGCGGCATCGGTGAGGCCGAGGGGCTCGCCATTGGCGACGATGAAGTACGAGCCCGCGGTCGGGGCGATCGTGAAGCCCGCGTCGACGAGCCCGGCGGCGAGCAGGTCGCGGCGGCGCTGCATCGTCGCGCGCAGCCCGTCGAAGAAGCCGTCGTCGAGCCGCAGGCCGCGCGCGACGGCGCCTTGGAACGGCGCTCCGTTGACGTAGGTGAGCCACTGCTTCACCCCGAGCACGGCGTCGATGAGCGCAGCAGGGCCGGTGACCCAGCCGATCTTCCACCCGGTGACGCTGAACGTCTTCGCGGCGCTCGACACCGTGAGGGTTCGCTCGGCCGCCCCGGCGAATGAGGTGACGGGCCGATGCCGGGCACCGTCGTAGACGAGGTGCTCGTAGACCTCGTCGCTCACGATGACCGCGTCGTGGCGTGCGGCCGCCGCGACGATGCGCTCGACGTGCTCGGGCGCGAGGATCGAGCCGGTGGGGTTGTGCGGCGAGTTGAGCACGATGACGCGCGTGCGGTCGGTGATGGCGGCGTCGATCGCGGCCGTGTTCGGCTGGAAGCCGGGCTCGCTGAGCGGGATCGTCACGTGCCGTGCGCCACTGAGCCCGATGACGGCCGCGTACGCGTCGTAGAAGGGCTCGAGCGTCACGACCTCGTCGCCAGGCCCGGCGAGGGCGAGCAGGCTCGCGGCGATCGCCTCGGTCGCACCCGCGGTGACGAGCACCTGGGTCTCCGGGTCGAGCGACAGGCCGTAGAAGCGCTGCTGGTGCTCGGCGATCGCGGCCCGCAGCTCGGCGGCACCGCGCCCCGGCGGGTACTGGTTGATGCCCGCGCGAATCGCCTCGACAGCCGCCTCGAGTACCTCGGGCGGGCCATCGTCGTCGGGGAAGCCCTGCCCCAGGTTGACGGCGTCGTGCTCGAGCGCGAGGGCCGACATCTCGGCGAAGATCGTCGGGCGCACGGTGCCGTCGACACCGATGAGGCCCGCCGAGCGTGCGGCGCGCATCCACGGGGCGTCGGTGCTCACGTCGTCAGCGTAGCTTCCCCGCGGAAGTGAATGCGTTCGCATCATGTTCGCAAGGCGAACACGGCACCGAGTCGGGTCTCGGTGTCTCGCGTCGCGTGCGACAGACTCGGCGCGTGGTGGTGAAACGTCGAGACGTGGTGCTGATCGTGGAGGACGAGCCGATCATCCGGCAGCTGTTGCGGTACACCCTCGAGCGTGCCGACTACACGGTGCTCGAGGCCGCCGACGGCCTCGAGGCGGTCGAGGTTCTCGACGGCGGTCAGCACCGCGTCTCGGCGATCGTGAGCGACATCACGATGCCGCGGATGGACGGGCTCGAGCTCGTCGAACGCCTCGAGGTCGCGCACCCGACGGTGCCGATCATCCTGGCGAGCGGGCTGCATCGGCTCGAGACGATCCCGCCGTTCGTCGCCGCCCGCGTCGTCGGCTTCCTCGACAAGCCCTACTCGCGGTCGAGCCTGCTCGCCACCGTGGCGCGAGCCGTCGACGGGGTCGCCGCCTAGGGCCTCAGTCGCCGACGCGCGGCGTCGCGAGCTTCGTCGCCCACTCGTAGAAGACGGCCTTGCCGGGCCTCGTGTCCTCCACATCGGCGTCCACGCCGCGCGACAGCAGCGTCGCGAGCCCCTCGATGATGAGCCCCAGGTCGTCGTGCGGCGCCGTCAGGGCCAGGCCGGCCGAGCAGGCCGAGAGCACGCTCGACACCACATGGGCATCCACGTCGGAGCGCACCATGCCGGCCTGCTGCAGACCCTCGATGAGCTCGCCCCGGATGCCGATCGTGGGCGTGTACGAGAAGCTGTGCGCGTTGCGCATGATCGAGTTGAGCGCCTCGCGGTCGATGACGAACAGCGTCTTCGCGAGCGGCCGCTCGTACACCGCGCTGAGGATGTAGGTGTACATGCGCGAGAGCAGCCCGCCGCGCGGATCGCGCTCGATGTTCTGAACGATGAGCGCGTACATTCCGTGGAACTCGCGGTTGAGCATCGCCACCATGGCGTCGTTCGCGGTCGGGAACATGTCGCTGACCTCGTCGACACTGACGTTCGCGCGCGAGGCGATCGAGGCAAGGGTCACTGCCGCATAGCCGTCGTTCATGATGATGTCGCCGGCTGCGTTGAGGATGACCTCGACATCGGTCACGTGGGACTGCGTCATTCGGGGGCCCCCGGGGTGGTGGTGGTCAGTGGCGCTCTCAGTGTAGGTGGAGGACAGATGACTCTGTGTACCCCCTTCGGGGCGCGGTTCCTCCGGGCAGAATCGGGCCAGGACGCGGGTCGCCCCGTGTGGAGAACCGGTGCAGGATGCTCGCTCGCGCCCTACCGTGACGTGCATGTCGCGCCGCCTCGCCCTCGCCGTTCTGCCGCTCGTGCTGCTCGTCGCGCCGCTCGCCGCCTGCACCGAGTCGGCGCGCATCCCGCCCGCCGAGCCCCCGTCGGCGGTCGAGCCGCTCTTCGCCTCCGACGAGGAGGCGCTCGCGGCGGCGACGGAGGCGTACGAGGAGTACCTTGCTGTGTTGGACAGTATTCTTCAAGCTCCCAGGCCATTGACCTCCGACTTTGACGGCATCGCAGAAGGCCAAGCCTTCGAAGACGCAAGATCCAACGTTCAGCAGTTTCTGGACGACGGCTTGTCCATCACGGGCCCTAGGTCGCTTGGCAGCGTTGAGCTACAGCAATTGATTGGCAGCGATGGTGCGGTAGAAGTCATCGCGTACTTTTGCGAGGACGTCAGCGGGGTCCTCTTGCTTGACTCCACGGGAGCCTCCTTGACTACGGAGGACAGGCCAAACTATGCGGTCTTTGAGGTGACTGTGGCCATGACGACCTCCTCGGCCGTGGTTGTCGAACGCGAATTCTGGACTAACGAAGAGTCATGCTGAAAGTGCTAGGAACTGCACTCCTGCTCGGCTCTCTTTTCGTTGGAGCGTCTGGAACTACGACTTGGGCTGCGACTCTCGACTGCCCAGGTGCGGGCCAGTTTGGGACCGGGTGCCCGAAGGTCGGGGGCGGCATTCAGGGAGACGGCGCGGTGCTCGACGGCGAGCTGACCGTCAGGGGGCTCCCCGGCGGGTCGGGCGGTGCACCGTCGGGGCCGGGCGGCTCCTCATCGGGCGGCGGCTCCGGCTCGCCCTCCCTCCCGCCGATGCCGTGCGAAGAGGTCTTCGCGGGGTCGGGCCGGGCAAGCCAGGCGACCCGGTCGACCCGGCTCCGGCGACCCCGAGCATCACGCTCAGCGACATCGCGTTCTTCCGCCCGCAGGCGGCCGTGCAGTACATGCAGCCCGACGGCTGGATGGTCGTCGGCCTGCCCACCAACTTCGTCGCCGTCATCGACCGGCACGTCGTCGCGGGCACGCTGCTCGGCGCACCCGCGGAGGTGCGCTTCACCCCCGTGGCGTACCGCTGGCGTTACGGCGACGGGGACGCCGCGCGGCTCACGACGCCGGGCGCGAGCTGGCAGGCGCTCGGCCTCGGCGAGTTCGACGCGACGCCGACGAGCCACGTGTATCGAGCATCCGGAACCTACGTCATCGAGCTCGACGTCGAGTACACCGCCGAGTACCGCTTCGCCGGGGGAGCGTGGCGCGGTTTGCAGGGTGTCATCGTGCTGCCCGCGAACGACCTCGTCGCGACGGCCGGCGGCGCCGTGACGGTGCTCGTCGACCGCGACTGCGCGAGCGCGCCCGCCGGCCCGGGCTGCTGAGCGGCGCGGCCGGAGGCTCCCGACCAAGACTCGGTTAGGGGAAGCGTCGGGGGGCGGGACGCTGACAGCGCCGAAAGGAGCACCTCCCCATGAGCACCACGCCCGAGACGCCCGGCACCGCCGGAACGCCCGACGACGCCACGACGCCCGAGACCATCGACATCGTGGCGCCCGAGGCGGTGTCCGCCCCCACCCCCGAGCCGGCCCCGAGCCCCGCGCGCCCGAAGCTCGCGATGGCGCCGCTGCTCGGCATGCTGACGGTCGG
>LNFD01000180.1 GCA_001464255.1 Actinomycetales bacterium Ga0077552
CCTTCTCGGTCTCGCGGCTCAGGCGGTACCAGCGCTCAGCCCAGCGGGCGTGCGCCTCGCGGTCGGCGCAGCCGTGGCAGGGGTGCTTGCGCATGCGCGTGCGCACGCCCTCGATCTGCTTCTGCCGCCGCAGCTTGTCGGCCTTCTCCCCCGGCTCGCCCACCCGGCGCGTTCCGCGCTCGAGGTCGCTGAGCTCGCGCCGCAGGGCCGCGTACTGCTCGTAGTCGCCGAGGTGGCACGTCATCGCGCGCGCGTAGCCCGCGAGCGCCTCCTGGTTCTTGCGCACCGTGCGCGCGAGGTCGACGACGGCCCGGTCGGCCTGGAACTGCGCGAAGCTCGACTCGAGGATCTCGCGCGTGCGCTCGCGGCCGAACTGCTCGATGAGGTTGACGGCCATGTTGTAGGTGGGCCGGAAGCTCGAGTTGAGCGGGTAGGTGCGGCGCGAGGCGAGCGAGGCGACCGCCTGCGGGTCGAGCCCGCCCGTCCACTGGATGACCGAGTGCCCCTCGGTGTCGATGCCGCGTCGCCCGGCGCGGCCCGTGAGCTGCGTGTACTCGCCGGGCGTGATGGGCACGCGCGCCTCGCCGTTGAACTTCTCGAGCTTCTCGAGCACGACCGTGCGCGCGGGCATGTTGATGCCGAGGGCGAGGGTCTCGGTCGCGAAGACGACGCGCAGCAGCTTCTTCTGGAAGAGCTCCTCCACGACCTCCTTGAAGGCGGGCAGCAGGCCGGCGTGGTGCGCCGCGACGCCGCGCTGCAGGCCGTCGAGCCACTCCCAGTAGCCGAGCACGGCGAGGTCGTCGTCGCGCAGGGTGCGGCACCGCTCCTCGACGATGAGGCGGATCTCCTCGCGCTCCGCGGCATCGGTCAACCGGATGCCCGACCGCACGAGCTGCTTGACCGCCGCGTCGCAGCCCACGCGGCTGAAGATGAAGAAGATCGCGGGCAGCAGGTTGCGGGCCCCGAGCATCCCGACGATCTCGGCGCGATCGGCGCGCCCCTCCCCCGCCGGCCGCTTCTCCCAGCGGCGCGGATGGTGCTGGCGACCGCGATGCGGCGTGTGCCCGCCCGCCTTCGCGAGCTGCACGAGCTCGGGGTTCACGCGGTTCGTCGCGGCCTTGCCCGACGAGTCGAAGAGGTCGAGCAGCTTGGAGCGCACGAGCACGTGCTGCTCGAGAGGCACGGGTCGGCTCTCGCTCACGATGACGTCGGTGTCGCCGCGCACGGCCTGCAGCCAGTCGCCGAACTCCTCGGCGTTCGACACGGTCGCGCTCAGCGAGATCATGCGCACGTGCGGCGGCAGGTGGATGATGACCTCCTCCCACACCGCGCCGCGGAAGCGGTCGGCGAGGTAGTGCACCTCGTCCATGACGACGAACGCGAGGTCGGTGAGCAGGTCGGAGTCGGCGTAGAGCATGTTGCGCAGCACCTCGGTCGTCATGACGACGATGCGCGCGCGGGCGTTGATGTTCGTGTCGCCCGTCAGCAGACCGACCTCGCTGTGCCCGTACTGGGCGACGAGCTCGGTGTACTTCTGGTTGCTGAGGGCCTTCATGGGCGCGGTGTAGAAGATCTTCGCGCTGGGCTCGAACATCGCCAGGAACACCGCGAACTCGGCGACGATCGTCTTGCCGGCGCCCGTCGGCGCCGCGACGAGCACGCTGCGCCCCTGCTCGAGCGCTGCGCAGGCCGCGTGCTGGAAGGGGTCGAGCTCGATCGTCAGCCCGTCGCGGAAGGCCCGCAGGCGCGGCAGCGAGCGCAGTTCGCGCTGGGCCGCGTAGCGCTCGGCAGGGCTTGGTGCGTCGTCGGTGCGCGCGGCGTCAGTCATCGACGCGGATGCCGTACTCGGCGTTGAGCGCCGCCTCGCGCTTGGCGACCCGCTTGTCGTTGACCGACGCGATACCCGCGGCGGCGAAGTACAGCCCCACCATCGGGATGGCGAGGAGGACCATCGACAGCACGTCGGCCGCGGGCGTCGCGATGGCCGTGAAGGCGGCGATGCCGAGGATCGCCCAGCGCCACGCCTTGAGGATGCCCGCCCCCGTGATCACGCGCACGAGGTTGAGGGCGACGAGCACCACCGGGAAGAGGAACCCGACCCCGATCGCGAGGATGAACTTGATCGCGAAGTCGAGGTAGATGCGGGCGCTCAGCAGCGTCGCGGACTCGCCGAAGGCGAAGCTCGTGAGCAGGATGACGATGTTGGGGAAGACGAACCACGCGGCGAGGCATCCCCCGACGAAGAGCGGCACGGAGGCGGCGATGAAGCCGATCGCGAAGCGCTTCTCGCGCTGGTGCAGGGCCGGCACGATGAAGGCCCACAGCTGGTAGAGCCAGATCGGCGAGGAGGCGACGATGCCGATGAGGAACATGATGAGCAGGCGGGTGTCGAAGGCCTCGCCGATCGTCGTGTACGCGAGGCTCGCCGTGCGGTCTTGCTCGTCGGCCGACGCCAGCACGGGGGCGCTGAGCGCGGCCCACACGTAGTCGACCGCCCACCAAGCCGGGATGGAGAATGCGACGATCGCCAGGAACGACCAGGTGATGCGCTTGCGCAGCTCGACGAGGTGCTGCCCGAGGGACATGCGGCCCTCGGGATTCCGGGGCCGCGGTTCGCGGCCGGCCACGGACTACTTCGTCGAGGAGGAGTCGGTGCTCTCGGCCTTGGGCGTGCTGCTCGCCTCGGTGCCGGCCTCGTCGACGTCTTTGTTCTTGATCTCCTTCTTGAAGATCGTCATCGACTGGCCGAGGCTGCGGGCGAGCTGCGGCAGCTTGGGCGCGGCGAACAGCAGGATGACCACGAGCAGCAGGATGAGGCCGGTCCAGCCTCCGAGATTTGCCGGCATGTCTCTCAAGTCCTTACGTCGACGGGTGCGGTGATCGTGAGTCTAGCGCGGTCGGCCGGACGCCTCCCGCGTTCACAGCCCGTGTTCGGGCGCGGCTGGCGAGAGGCTCAGGCGCCGTCGTCCGCCGCGAGCGCCGCACGGGCCCAGTCGGCGACGGCGGTGCGCGCGCTGGCGGGCTCGACGATCTCGACGGCGCCGGCGAGACGTGCCGCGATGCGGCCCAGGATGCCCGGATGGGCGATACGGAGGGTCACGGTCGCCTGGTCCCCCGCGATCCGCACGGGGTCGTCCGGCCCGCGGTAGTCGGCGATGAGCGGCAGCGCGGCGGCCG
>LNFD01000181.1 GCA_001464255.1 Actinomycetales bacterium Ga0077552
CGGTCAACCAACGAGCAGATTCTGCGGCCACCCCTCCAGCGTGCCATGACTCCGACCGGTTCAGCGCCGCGCCCGTATGTTACGAACAGGTAAACTCCTGCAACATCTTCCCCATTGGTAGACGTGCGTTGTACTCTGTCACAGCGGATGCGGGGGCATCCGCCGCGCCCACCTGGGCGCACCAGGGCACTGCGAAGGGCCGGCATACACGATGAGCGAGACTGACCGCGCTGCTGACACCGCGCGTCTTTCGCCGGGGGCATCCGACTCGAACGACCGCGCACGCGCGGTGTTCGCCGGCCTGACGCCGCGCCCATCCGGCAGCGAGAGCGCGGTGGCGACCATGGCGGTCGCCACCGCGACCCGGGGCGACCTGGCGCGGCGCGCCCGCCGTGCTGACGGGCGCGATCGCCCTCGGCCTCGGCCTGACCGGCCCCGTCGACCCCGCGCACGCCCGCAAGCCCCTACCGCCCAAGCCCGAGCAGGCGCCCTCACCGCTGGGCCTGCGCACCGCTCTCACCCAGATCGGCGCCGCGCTCATGCCCGGCGGCCTCGCGGCGCAGACCGTCAGCACCGTCACCGCCCCCGCGGTCTACACGGTCGCGCCGGGCGACACCGTCAGCAGCATCGCGCAGCGGTTCGGCATCTCGACCGCGTCGGTGCTCGCCCTCAACGGCCTGTCGTGGAAGTCGACGATCTTCCCCGGCCAGGTGCTCGCGCTCACGACCGCTCCCGTCAAGACGACGGGAACCCCGGCGCCCACGACCTCGGGCGGTCGCTACAGCATCGTCAAGGGCGACACCCTCTCGGCGATCGCCGCCCGCTTCGGGGTGTCGACGCAGTCGATCCTCGACGCCAACGGCCTCGCATGGACGAGCATCGTCTACCCCGGCCAGACGATCGTCATCCCCGGCCGCGTGCCCGCGGCGGCCCCCGCCCCCGCCCCCGTCGTCGGCCTCGCAGCGGATGCCCCGCTCGACCCGCCCGCATCCGGTACCGCCCCCGCCGAGGCCCCGATCGCCGAGGCCTCCGCACCCGCCTCGGTCGCGGCCGCGGTCGCGACCATGGCCATCGCCGAGCGTCCGGTTCTGCCGGTCGAGCCGCGCCGGGCTGCGCCCGCGCCGAGCGCTCCCTCGGGCGGTTCCGGCGGCTCGACCCCGCGCCCACCGAGCGGCGGCACGGTGACCCCGCTCACGGCCGAGATGCGCCAGCACGCCGCGACGATCATCCAGGTGGGCCGGCAGCTCGGCGTTCCCGAGTACGGCATCGTCATCGCCCTCGCGACCGCGATGCAGGAGTCGTCGCTGCGCAACCTCTCCTGGGGCGACCGCGACTCGGTCGGCCTCTTCCAGCAGCGGCCGAGCTCGGGCTGGGGCACGGCGGCCGATCTGCAGGTTCCGAGCCACGCCGCTCACCTCTTCTACGAGGGCCGTTCGGGCTACACGCGCGGACTCCTCGACATCCGCGGCTGGCAGAGCATGACGCTCACGCAGGCCGCCCAGGCGGTGCAGATCTCGGCCTACCCCGACTACTACGCCAAGTGGGAGGCGAGCGCGTGGGCGTGGTACTTCGAGCTCACCTGATCGACCCCCGGTGCCGCGCGTGGCACCCGGGGCGCCCGGGTCGCGCAACCTAGACTGACCCGGTGAGCACCTCGACGACCGATCCCCTCATCGGCCGCCTGATCGACGGCCGGTACCAGGTGCGCTCACGCATCGCCCGTGGAGGTATGGCGACGGTCTACCTCGCCACCGACCAGCGCCTCGACCGCCTCGTCGCCGTCAAGATCATGCACGGCCACCTCGCCGATGACAGCCAGTTCAAGGAGCGCTTCATCCAGGAGGCGCGGTCGGCCGCCCGCCTCGCGCACCCGAACGTCGTCAACGTCTTCGATCAGGGGCAGGACGCCGAGTCGGCGTACCTCGTCATGGAGTACCTGCCGGGCATAACGCTGCGCGAGCTGCTGCAGGAGTACGGCGCGCTCACGCCCGAGCAGACGATGGACATCACCGAGGCCGTGCTCGGCGGCCTCGCCGCGGCGCACAAGGCCGGCATCGTGCACCGCGACCTCAAGCCCGAGAACGTGCTGCTCGCCGACGACGGCCGCATCAAGATCGGCGACTTCGGCCTCGCGCGCGCCGCGAGCGCCAACACCGCCACCGGCAAGGCCCTGCTCGGCACGATCGCCTACCTCTCCCCCGAGCTCGTCACGCGCGGCATCGCCGACACCCGCAGCGACATCTACGCCGTCGGCATCATGATGTTCGAGATGCTCACGGGCGAGCAGCCGTTCAAGGGCGAGCAGCCCATGCAGATCGCCTATCAGCACGCCAACGACTCGGTGCCGGCGCCGAGCACGCTCAATCCCCGGGTTCCGGCGGAGTGGGACGAGATCGTGCTGTGGGCGACGTCGCGCGATCCGAACGACCGGCCGGCGGATGCCCGCGCGCTGCTCGACCAGGTGACCGAGACCGGGCGCTCGCTGCAGACGGCCCTGCCGACCGCGGCCACGCAGCGCACCATGCTGCTCACCTCGCCCATCCCGACCGCGCCCGCGACGGGAGAGACCCAGGTGCTCGGCACGCGGGGTAACGACGACCCCGGCAACGGCCCCTCGGCGACCGCGGAGCTGACCCGCCGCGGGCCGGCGAGCCGCCGCCGGGGTTGGATCCTGTTCGCCGCGGTGCTCGCCCTCGCGGGCCTCGCGGCCGGCGTCGGGTGGTGGTTCGGCGCCGGTCCGGGCGCGAGCGTAACGATCGCCGACGTGCGCGGCGAGTCGGTCGAGGCCGCGCGCCTCATCCTCGACGAGCAGGGCGCCGCGGTCGCCGACGGCACCACCGAGGTGTTCGACCTCGAGGTTGCCGCTGGGCTCGTCGCGGGCACCGATCCGCCCGCGGGCGAGGTCATCGACCGCGAGACCCTCGTGACGCTCCTCGTCTCGAAGGGTCCCGAGCCGACGACCGTGCCCGATGTCGTGGGCCTGCCCGAGGCGGACGCCCGCATCGCCCTCGAGGGGGCCGGCTTCGACGTGGGCGACACGATCGCCCAGTTCGACCCGGACGTGCCCGAGGGCTCCGTCATCGCCGTCGTCGACGAGGCCGAGGTCGCGCTCGCGGCGGGGGCCGACTCGTTCACGGGCACCCCGGTGCGCCTGCTCGTCTCGGTGGGCGCGATCCCCTCGGTGCGCGGGCTCACGGTCGAGGCCGCACAGGCCGCGCTGAGCGCGCGCGAGCTCACGGGCATCGTAGGCGGCGAGTCGGAGTTCGACAACGAAGTGCCGCTCGGCGATGTGCTGCGACTCGAGCGCACGAGCGACGGCCCCGTGCGGCCCGGTAGCACGCTCACGATCATCGTGTCGCGCGGGCCCGACCTCGTCGACATCCCCGACGTGGTCGGAGAGACCATCGAGAACGCCATCGCCGCGCTCGAGGCCGCCGGTTTCGTCGCCATCGTGCAGACGAATGTGCCCCGGCCCTTCTGGGACGTCGCCGAGGTTCAGGACTCGAACCCGTCAGACGACGGTCAGGCGATCCGTGGCTCCGAGGTCACGATCATCGCCAACTTCTAGCTGCGGCCGAGCTCCTCGGCGACGAGGAAGGCGAGCTCGAGCGACTGCATGTGGTTGAGGCGCGGGTCGCACAGCGACTCGTAGCGCGTCGCGAGGGTCTCCTCGTCGATGTGCTCCGAGCCGCCGAGGCACTCCGTCACATCGTCTCCGGTCAGCTCGACGTGGATACCGCCGGGGTGCGTGCCGACGGCGCGGTGCGACTCGAAGAAACCCTTGACCTCGTCGACGACGTCGTCGAAGCGGCGCGTCTTGTAGCCGTTGGGCGTCGTCATGCCGTTGCCGTGCATGGGGTCGCTGACCCACAGCGGCGTCGCATCCATGCCCCGGATCGCCTCGAGCAGCGGCGGCAGCGCGTCGCGGATGACGCCCGCGCCCATGCGGGTGATGAACGTGAGGCGGCCGGGCTCGCGCTCGGGGTCGAGCACGTCGATGAGGCGCTCCATCGTCTCCGGCGTCGTCGAAGGGCCGAGCTTGACCCCGATGGGGTTGCGGATGCGCTTGAAGAAGTCGACGTGCGCGCCGTCCAGTTCGCGCGTGCGCTCACCGATCCAGAGGAAGTGCGCGCTCGTGTTGTACGGCGTGCCCGTGCGCGAGTCGATGCGCGTCATCGGGCGCTCGTAGTCCATGAGCAGGCCCTCGTGGCTCGAGTAGAACTCGACGCGCTTGAGCTCGTCGAAGTCGGCACCGGCCGCCTCCATGAACTTCACGGCGCGGTCGATCTCCTTCGCAAGACCCTCGTAGCGCTGGTTGGCAGGGTTCGCGGCGAAGCCCTTGTTCCAGCTGTGCACCATGCGCAGGTCGGCGAAGCCGCCCTGCGTGAAGGCCCGGATGAGATTCAGGGTCGACGCGCTCGTGTGGTACCCCTTCACGAGGCGCGCGGGGTCGGCCTGGCGCGACTCGGGCGTGAAGTCGTAGCCGTTGACGATGTCGCCGCGGTAGGCGGGCAGCGTGACGTCGCCGCGCGTCTCGGTGTCGCTCGAGCGCGGCTTGGCGAACTGCCCGGCCATGCGGCCCATCTTGATGACGGGCATCGAGGCGCCGTAGGTGAGCACGACCGCCATCTGCAGGATGGTCTTGACGCGGTTGCGGATCTGGTCGGCGGTCGCGCCCGCGAAGGTCTCGGCGCAGTCGCCGCCCTGCAGCAGGAAGGCCTCGCCGCGCGCGGCGCGGGCCAGGCGATCGCGCAGCATGTCGACCTCGCCGGCGAAGACGAGCGGCGGCATCGTGGCGAGCTCGGCCGAGGCCGCGGCGACGGCCGTCGAGTCGGGCCACTGCGGCTGCTGCTTGATGGGCAGCGTGCGCCAGTGGTCGAGACCGGCGATGACCGCGGGGTCGGCGTGCACAACGGTTTCGAAGGGGTCGACCACGAGCGTTACGTCCTCACAGGGCGGGCGAGACAGGGATGCGCGGCCGAGGGCCCGCAGCCATTCAGCCTACCGGGCGTTGGCGGGGCGCTTGTCCTTCACGGTGGTCGCGTAGACGTCGCGGTACTCCTGCCCGCTTAGGCGGCCGAGCTCGTACATGATCTCGTCGGTGATCGAGCGCAACACGAAGCGGTCGCCCTCGAGCCCCTGGAAACGGCTGAAGTCGAGCGGCTCGCCGAAGACGATGCCGGGGCGCACGACCTTGGGCATCTTCGCTCCGATCGGCATGACCTTCTCGGTGTCGATCATCGCCACGGGCACGACGGGCGCGCCCGACTCGAGGATCATGCGCGCCACGCCCGTGCGGCCCCGGTACATGATGCCGTCGGGGCTGCGTGTGCCCTCGGGGTAGATGCCGAGCGCGAAGCCCTCCGACAGGACGCGCAGCCCGGTGTTGAGCGACGCCTCGCTCGCCTTGCCGCCCGAGCGGTCGATCGGCAGCTGACCGCTCGCCTCGAAGAACATCTTGATGAGCCAGCCCTTGATGCCGCGGCCGGTGAAATAGTCGCTCTTGGCGAGAAAGACCACGCGCCGGTCGAGCACGAGCGGCAGGAAGACGGAGTCGGTGAACGACAGGTGGTTGCTCGCGAGGATGACCGCGCCCGTGCGCGGCACGTTCTCGACCCCGCGCACCCAGGGGCGGAAGGCCGTGAGCAGGATGGGCCCGATCACCAGGTTCTTCATCAACCAGTAGAACACCGGGGAATCCCTTCGTCGACAGCGCACGCCAGCCTAACCCCTGCCCGCGCTCCCCGCGCGGTCAGGAGGGGGATCAGGCCGACGCCGCGGTCGCGTGGATGCGCGCCAGGTCGGCCGCCCCGACGACCCCCGCGTCGTTCACGAGCTCGGCCACGACGAAGCGCGGCTCGGGGTGGTAGCCGCGCGCCGGCAGGTGGGCGAGGTACGACTCGCGGATGGGGTCGAGCAGCAGGTCGCCCGCGATCGAGACGCCACCGCCGAAGACGAACAGCTCGGGATCGAGGACGGCGCTCAGGCTCGCGCAGGCCTGGCCGAGCCAGGTGCCGAGCTGGCGCAGCGCGTGCAGCGCTCCGGCATCCTCATCGACGAGCAGGCGGGCAACGATGTCGCCCGTGAGACCTCCGGCGCGCTCGCGCTCGACGGCGAGCTGCAGGCCGATGCCGCCCGCGTCGGCGATCTCGTTCGCCATACGCAGCAGCGCCCGCCCCGAACCGTACTGCTCGATGCACCCGCGGGCGCCGCAGCCGCACGGCAGGCCGTCGGGCACGACGCGCAGGTGGCCGAGCTCGCCGGCGGTGCCGAAACCGCCGCGCAGCAGGCGGTCTCCCGTGACGATCGCACCGCCGACGCCCGTACCGATCGTCAGCATCGTCATGTCGTGCGCATCCCGCGCAGCACCGAACCGGAACTCGGCCCAGCCCGCGGCATTGGCGTCGTTGTCGATCGTGACGTCGAGGTCGAGGCGCTCGCGCAGGCGGTCGCGGAAGGGCTCGTGGCGCCAGTTGATGTTGGGCGCGTAGTAGACGACCGACTGGGCCGCATCGATGAATCCTGCGGCGGCGACACCGGCGGCGATGACCTGCTGGCCGTCGCGCAGCTGCTCGATCATGCGCACGACGAGGTCGGTGATGGCGGCCGGGTCGCCAGCGGGGGTGCGCTCGCGCAACTCGGCGAGGATCTCGCCGTCGTCGCTCACGAGGGCTCCGGCGATCTTCGTCCCGCCGATGTCGATTCCGATGGAGTGCACGAGCGACGAGTCTAGTGAGGCGGTGCGGGCTCCGAGGAGGCGCGCGGTCGTGCGCACTAGAGTGGGGGCATCATCCGCCCGTCCGGTACCAAAGGAGTTGCCGTGAAAGAGTTCTTCGTCCCGGCCGTCGTCACGCCCGACCCCGACGCGAATGCGAGCGACCTGCTGGTCGACCGCGTGCGTCTGACCCCGAACGGTGCGCTCTTCGCGCTGCCCACGGCCGATGGCGGGTGGACCGACCTCACCGCGGCCGAGTTCCACCGCCAGGTGAAGGCGCTCGCGAAGGGCTTCATCGCCGCGGGCGTGCAGCCCGGCGAGAAGATCGGCTTCATGTGCAAGACGCGCTACGAGTGGACGCTCGTCGACTTCGCGACCTGGTTCGCGGGCGCCGTGCTCGTGCCGATCTACGAGACGAGCTCGCCGAGCCAGGTGCAGTACATCCTCGACGACTCCGAGGCACACCACATGATCGTCGAGACGGCCGACCACTTCGCCCGCTACGACGAGGTCGCGGGCGACCTGCCGCACATCGGCCACCTGTGGCAGATGCACCTCGGCGACCTCGAGAAGCTCGCGTCGACGGGCGAAGGCGTCACCGACGAGGAGCTCGAGGCGCGCCGCACGATCGCCAAGGGCAGCGATCTGGCGACCCTCATCTACACCTCGGGCTCGACCGGCGTGCCCAAGGGCTGCATCCTCACCCACTCGAACTTCGTCGAGCTCTGCCGCAACGCGGCCGTCTCGATGAGCCAGGTCGTCAACCCGCAGTCGTCGACGCTGCTGTTCATCACGACGGCGCACGTCTTCGCCCGCTTCATCTCGGTGCTCGGCGTGCACGCCGGTGTGAAGATCGGCCACCAGGCCGACACCAAGCAGCTGCTGCCCTCGCTCGGCTCGTTCAAGCCGACCTTCCTGCTCGCGGTACCCCGCGTGTTCGAGAAGGTCTACAACTCGGCCGAGCAGAAGGCCGAGGCCGGCGGCAAGGGCAAGATCTTCCGCAAGGCTGCCGCCGTCGCGATCGAGCACTCGAAGGCGCTCGACGCCGGGCACGTGCCCCTGGGCCTCAAGGTGCAGTTCGCCCTCTTCGATCGCCTCGTCTACAGCAAGCTGCGCGCGGCGATGGGCGGCCGGGTCGTCTACGCCGTCTCGGGCTCCGCTCCCCTCGGCATGCGGCTCGCGCACTTCTTCCGCAGCCTCGACATCCGCATCCTCGAGGGCTACGGCCTCACCGAGACCACGGCGCCCGCGACGATCAACCTCGTCGACAAGTTCAAGATCGGCACGACCGGCCCGGCCCTGCCCGGTGTCGGTCTCAAGATCGCGGAGGACGGCGAGATCCTCGTCAAGGGCATCAACGTCTTCGCCGGCTACTGGAAGAAGCCCGAGGCCACGGCCGAGGTCATGGAGGGCGAGTGGCTCCGCACGGGCGACATCGGCGCGCTCGATGACGACGGCTTCCTCACGATCACGGGCCGCAAGAAGGAGATCATCGTCACGGCGGGCGGCAAGAACGTCGCTCCCGCCGCGCTCGAAGACCCCATCCGCGCCAACCCGATCATCGGCCAGGTCGTCGTCGTCGGCGACCAGAAGCCCTTCGTCTCAGCGCTCGTGACGCTCGACAGCGAGATGCTCCCGGTGTGGCTGAACAACAACGACCTCGACGCGCAGATGTCGCTCACCGAGGCCGCGCAGCACCCCAAGGTGCTCGCCGAGGTGCAGCGCGCGATCGACGGGGCGAACAGCCGGGTCTCGCGCGCCGAGTCGATCCGCAAGTTCACGGTGCTCGCGACTGAGTTCACCGAGTCGAGCGGTCACCTCACCCCGAAGATGAGCATCAAGCGCCACGTCATCACGGCCGACTTCGCCGACGTGATCGAAGGCATGTACAGCGGGGCGCCCGAGACGCAGGGCATCTCGCTGCAGTAGTCGGGCGCGACCGAACGACGGGCGCCGCGGGTCGACACGACCGCGGCGCCCGTCGTTCGTGGTGGCGCCGGTCTCGACCGTCTCCCCGAGCGGCGGTGCGCCGCGCGGGATGCTCCGCTACGGC
>LNFD01000182.1 GCA_001464255.1 Actinomycetales bacterium Ga0077552
CGCCGCGCCTCGGTCATCGCCCGGGCCTCGGCGGAGACGTCGACGAGGTAGGGGGCGAGCCTGTTCGCGAGCCGCGGGCGGCCCAGGCGGGGCGCCGTCGAGACGAGCAGCCACAGGCCGGTGCCGAGTCCGAGCCCTGCGAGCAGCGCGGCGCCGAGGAGCGGCGTCATCGAAACCACCGGCCCTCTTCGGGGAGCCGCCCGAGGGCGATCATGAGGCGGTAGGCGACGAGCGTCGCGAGCAACCCTCCGACGACGAGCACGGCGCCGCCGGGGGTGTTGTAGGCCGCGGCCGCCTCCGGACGGGTGCTGAGCATGAGCAGCACGATCCACGGCGCGACCACGCCGAGCCGCGCGGCCGTGCGCACCCACGACTGCCGCGCATCGACCTCGGCCCTCACCGCGGCATCGGCGCGCAGGTAGTGCGAGAGCGAGCGCAGCACGCTCGGCAGCTCGGTGCCGCCGACCTCGCGCGCCATGCGCAGCGTCTCGACGATACGGTCGGCGACCGGGTCGGCGAGGCTCTGCTTGAGCGCGTCGAGGCACTCGGTGAACCGCGCGGTGCGCAGGTAGTCGCGCCGGAACGTGCGGAAGGCGGGCCGCACAGGCTCGGGAGCGCTGTCGGCGAGCGCCGCGATCGCCTGCGGCAGGCTCAGCCCCGCGCGCACGCCCGACAGCAGGTGGTCGACGACGTCGGGCCACACGGCGCGCAGAGCGCGACGACGAGTGGCCGCGCGGCCGCGCAGCACGAGCAGCGGCACCGTCGCCGCGACGACCGCGGCCACCGGCGCGAGTGCGACGACCGGCGCGAGCAGCAGCGTCAGGGCTCCCCCGGCGATGCCCGCCATGGCGATGACGCCGACGAGCACGAGCGGCGAGACGGATGCCACGCCCGCGCGGGCGAGCAGATCGGCGAGCGGGGCCAGCGGGTCGCGGGCGGAACGCGACCGCTCACGGCGCGGCCACAGCCAGGGCGAGGCGACGAGCAGCACGCCCGCCGCGAGCAGGAACCCGACGGCGAGGGTCATGCGCGGCGGTCCCGCTCGCCCGTCGCGTCGGCGGGCGACGGCGCCGCTCCGCTCCGCAGCAGGATGCTCGGGTCGAGCCCCGCGCCCACGAACCGCTCGGCGCGCGCCGGCAGGGTGCCCGTCGGCTCGAGCACCCCGTCGCGCAGCGAGAACACCGACTCGGCCTCGATCGTGCCCTGCACGACCGCTCCTGTCGGTGCCAAGATCTCCGCCACCCGGCGCGAGCCGCCCTTCACGAGCTCGCAATGCACGACGAGGTCGATCGCGCTCGCGACCGTCGGCACCACGAACGCCGAGTCGATGTTGCGCCCCGCCAAGAGTGGAAGGGTCGAGAGCTTGACCAGGGCATCCCGTGCGCTGTTGGCGTGGATGGAGCACATGCCCGGCAGTCCGGAGTTCAGCGCGATCAACAGGTCGAGCGACTCGGCTTCGCGCACTTCGCCGACCACGAGGCGGTCGGGGCGCATCCGCAGCGCTTCTTTGATGAGGCGGCGCAGGGTGATCTCGCCCGTTCCCTCGAGGTTGGGCGTGCGGCACTGCATCGCGACGACGTCGCCTGCCGTGAGGTCGAGCTCGAAGGTCTCCTCCACCGTCACGATGCGGTCGGCGGGGCGCGCACTCGCGAGCATCGCGCCGAGCAGGGTCGTCTTGCCCGAGTGCGTGGCGCCGCTGACGAGGATGTTGCTGCCGGCGAGCACGCTCATGCGCAGGAACTCCGCTGCGAGGGGGGTGAGCGAGCCGAGCTCGACCAGGCGCGCGAGGCTACGGATGCGCTGCGAGAACTTGCGCACGTTGACGGCCCAGTGCTGTCGCGTGACGTCGGGGATCACGACGTGCAGGCGCGAGCCGTCGGGCAGGCTCGCGTCGACGAAGGGGCTGCTGAGGTCGACACGGCGGCCCGTGCTCTGCAGCATGCGCTCGACGAGAGTGCGCACCTGCTCGTCGGTGAGGCGAGCATCCACTCGTTCGGTCACCCCGGCGCGGGCGATGAAGACGGCGTCGGGGGCGTTGATCCAGATCTCTTCGACCTCGGCGTCGTCGAAGTAGGGCTGCAGGGGCCCGTATCCGGTGAGGTCGGCGAGCACCCGACCGAGCGCCACCTGCTCGTCGCCGAGGCTCGGCAGGCTGCCCGCGAGCGAGCGCTCGGCGTAGACCCGCAGCTCGTCGCGCACGAGGCGCTCGGCCGCACCCGGATCGGCGTGCAGGTCGAGCCGCTCGGCGCGCACCCTCTCGCGCACGCGCTCGGTGATGACGCTGTGGGCGGCTGACATGCCGGTCATTCTGGTGAGGGGGCGAGCGCGGGGTGAGGGATTCTCCACAGCGCGCTGGCGTCGGATGCTTGACGCTCGCCGCGCGGCGGTGCTGTTGCCACGCACGCCGCCGATCGGTCACTCGTTGGATGCGCGCGCGAAAGTTGTCCCAACTAGTGACCGATCGACGCGCTTGAGTACACCTCGCCGAGGTCCGCGGGGGCTCGTGCGGTGCAACGAGCGGGCCCGCGGCCATCGCGGCCATCGCACGCGCGAGGACATCCCCTTACGCCATCGCGGGCGCCACCTCGCGCAACTTCCACCGTCTCGGCGCGACCCACCCGCCGTCGCGCAATCGTCGTGCGATCCGACTCATCAGCTCGCGGGGGTCGTCGAAGACGTCGGCGCGGGTTGCGCGCACGGCGCGCCATCCTTCGTCGGCATAGCGGTCAAATCGGCGCACATCGGTTGCGAACTGCCGGCGCGACGTTCGGTGCCCGTCGCCCTCGTACTCGACCAACACCCTAAAGTTCGGCCAAGCAAGGTCGGCCTCAGCCGTCCACCTTTCGGACGACAACGCGGTCGAGTGCACAGGATGCGCGACCACCGGTTCGGGCAACCCCGCGCTCGCGATCATGAGGCGCAACAGCGTCTC
>LNFD01000183.1 GCA_001464255.1 Actinomycetales bacterium Ga0077552
GCATCGCATCGGCGAGCGCCACGAGATCGGGCACTGCCACCTGTGTCGCGCACGTCACGAGAGTGAGCGGCTCGTCGACCACTGACACCGGAAGCGCCTCGCCCGTGCTCGGTGCGACCACGAACCGCTGCTCAAACTGAGCGGGCGCGAGGTCAATGCTGTGGCCGTGCACCCCCGCGATCCTCGGAGCGCGACGCGGTCGCGGCACCGAGACATGCAACCGCGAGTCGAGCCGCAAGGCGAGAGGAAGCGGGAGTCCGCGCACGGCGGCTGCCGACGAGTGGCTGATTGCGGCACCAGTGCCGAGCAACAACCCGAGGGCGTGAGCGCGCTGGACGATTTCCGTCAGGTCAACCCGATGCGTCGCGACTCCTCGGTACGGATGGTCGACGTCAACTCGACGAGTGCGCGCGTAGGGCATCGGCCCACCGACGACGGATGCTCGCACAACCCACGCGTCGTCAACCACTGTGCTCGGCTCGGGCTCACGAGTCATGCCGCACACCGTGCCACCACCGGACCGCTCACTCGCCTGCAACCATCGAAGACGCCCGTCGGTCACTCGTTGCACCCACATGAGGAGGAGGCCGTATCAACTGCCCGATAATCGCACAGGGAGCACACTGCCAAACCCCTAGGCTGAGCGGCAAACCACGACGAGGAGGCCGCATGCTCGAGGCACTGGCGGCCGGAGGCATGGGTCTCGGCGCCGCGAGCTTTCTCGTGGTGGGCGCCGCCATCGGTTGGTTCGTGCGAGTGCCCACGGGAGTCGTGGCCGGCGTCATGGCGTTCGGCGCTGGCGCGCTCATCTCGACCCTCGCGTTCGAGCTCGTCGGCGAAGCGCACGAGGTAGGCGGGCTCGTGCCAACCCTTGTCGGCTTCATCGGCGGTGCCGTGATCTACGTGCTCGCCGACCTCGCGCTAGCGCGTCAAGGGGCTCGAGCGCGCAAACAGTCCATTGCGCTGCAGAGCGAGCCGGGCGTTCACGCAGCCCCGGCGGCCGCCGCTAGCGCAAGTGTCGGGCTGGCCGTGGCCGTCGGGGCACTGCTCGATGGGGTGCCCGAGAGCCTGGTGTTGGGGTTGTCGATCGCGCAGGGTGGTGCGGTGAGCATCCCGCTGCTCGTCGCGGTTGCCGTGTCGAACATTCCTGAAGGGCTCGCGAGCGCGGCGGGCATGAAGCACGAAGGTCGCAGCGCCCTCTATGTGTTTGGCGTGTGGGGCGGTATTGCCGTGATCTCGGGCGTTGCGGCGATGCTCGGTTTCGTGGTTCTCGCGAGCGCCCCGCCCGACATCGTGGCCGCCGTCACCACCATTGCGGCGGGCGGCATTCTGGCGATGATCGCCAACACGATGATTCCCGAAGCGTTCGCGGCCGACCGCTCGTTCACGGGGCTGTGGTCGGCGCTCGGATTTGCGCTCGCTTTCGCGTTGTACCAGCTCAATTAAGGCCCGGTCAGCAGGCACTTCAGCCCCTCGGCGAAGGGCTTCAGGGGCCGAATTTGCCTCGATCGCCTCTCGCCGTCAAAAAGTGCGAGAAGGTTCTCGCAAAACTCGCTAGAGTGAGCGAGTGAAGAAGGTCCTTCTCGCGCAATTCACCGTTGCGCCCTCTGGCGCTGAGGTGGTTCGCCAACTCGTCGTCGAGTATGCGCACGCTGTTCGCGCCGAAAAGGGCAACCGACTCTTCTCTCCGACAACGCGCGTTGACGACCCCCACACCTACGTCATCTTCGAGGAATACGAGAACGACGCCGCCTTCGCCATGCACCTCAGCACGGCACACTGCGCAGCCTTCAACGCCGCCATCGCCCCGTGGATCGACGGTGGCGCGACGACGCTCATCGACCTCGTCGACGTCGAATCAGTGGGCGGCGCACCCGAAGAGTGGGCGCGCGTCTAGCGCTCTAGCTGTAGTTCCTAGGGACGTTGTTCAGGTCGGGCTCCTCCAGGCTTGAGGGTGTCTAATCGCTCTCACCCGAAGGAGCCCGATGGAGCTTCACGCTAATGCCCGTTTGTCTGTTGAAGGTGTCGACGACAGAAGGTCGACGTCTGCTGTGTCGACGCGTTCGCGAGCTGAACTGGAGAGTCGCCGACGCGGCTTTCGCGGGCGGAATCAGCGAACGACGCGCCTACGAATGGTTGGCCCGCTTTGACGCTGGTGAAGATCTCACCGATCGATCCTCGCGCCCAAAAACATCCCCCAACAGAACTCCGGCGAGCATCGAGGCAGTGATCGTGCGGCTGAGAAAGCTGCGCAAGACCGCATCGACAATCGCCGCACTGTTACGGATGGCAGTCTCGACCGTCTGCGCCGTGCTGGCCCGCGTCGGCTTGAACAGGCTCTCCAAACTGGACCCGCCGGAACCTGCGAACCGATACTGCCGCCGGCACGCTGGCGAGCTGCTCCACCTTGATATCAAGACCTTGGGCCGCTTCCGCCGCCCCGGCAAACGAGTCCTCGGCCAGGGAACAAACCGGCGCAGCATCGGGGCCGGGTGGGAGGCCGTGCACGTCGCGATCGACGACGCCACCCGGCTGGCCTACGTGGAAGTCCTCCCCGATCAGACGGCGGCGACCACAGTTGCTTTCTTGTATCGTGCGATTGCGTGGTTCGCCGCTCGCGGCGTCATCGTGCAGGAGGTGATGACCGACAACGGTTCGGCGTATGTCTCACGTCGTTGGGCGGCAACCTGCGCCGAGATCGGGCTGGTGCATATCCGCACTCGCCCTTACCGGCCGCGCACCAACGGCAAGGCCGAACGATTCATCCAGACCCTGCTGCGGGAATGGGCTTACGCGGCGACCTACCGTGACAGTGACCACCGTCGAGCGGTGCTGCCAGAATGGGTGCGCTACTACAACACCCAGCGACCCCACGGCTCCCTCGGCCACAAGGCGCCCATCACAGCCCTGACGGCGGCATGAACAACGTCACTGGGAACTACACCTAGCGCCCTGCTCCCCCGGCGCCCGGCGCCGACCGCGCTCAGTCGAGCTCGTGCCGCCACGGAGGCTGCGCACCCGCGCGCGTCACCGTGATGGCGGCGCACCGCCCCGCGAAAGCAAGAAGTGCGTTCACGTCGATCGATGCGAGAGCGAGCTCGCGATCAGCACCGAACGCCTCAACTACGCCCTGATCGATCAGCGCGGCGATGAGACCCGCCATGAACGAGTCGCCCGCACCGATGGTGTCAGCAACCTCCACGCGCGGCGGCGCGAACTCAACGACGCCGGTGTGCGAGACCGCGATCGTGGATGCTCCCCCGTCGGTCACCACGACGAGCGCGGGCCCCCGGCTCAACAGATGCTGCGCCGCCTCAACAAGAGTCATCGAGTCGTAGGCCCACGCGAGATCTTCGGCGCTTGCCTTGACCACCTGGGCGAGAGAGCAAAAGCTCTCGACGCGCTCGCGAGCGAGCTCGACCGAGCCCATGATCTGAGGGCGCAGGTTCGGGTCGTAGGTGACGAACACGTCGTCCGTCTGAGCACGGATGAGCGCGTCAACCTGGGTCGCCCCCGGCTCGATCACCGTCGCGATCGAGCCCGTGTGCATGAGGCGGGTCGCGGGTGCGACAGCGAAAGAATCCGGCAGTTGCCAGTGCATGTCGAACACGTATGACGCCGAACCTTCGGCGTCGAGCGTCACCGCTGCCGTCGAGGTTGCCCGGTTGACACCAGAA
>LNFD01000184.1 GCA_001464255.1 Actinomycetales bacterium Ga0077552
ACCCTCTTCAGCCGCGCCGAGATCACGACCTCGACGGTGCTCGCGATGCTCGCGGCCTTCGTCGGCACGATCCTGTTCTGGCTGCTGTACTTCAGCCACGGGGCCGAGCACGGCACCCGGTTCATCAGCGCCTCCGCGCAGACCGGGCGCATCGCGCGGCTCACCTACACCTACCTGCACATGGTGCTCGTGGGTGGGGTCGTGCTGCTCGCGGTGGGCGACGACCTCGTGCTCGCGCATCCCGACGACCCGCTCGATGCCGCGACGAACGCGATCGTCGTGGGGGCGGCGGCGCTGTACCTGCTCGGCAACCTGCTGTTCAAACGCTCGATCGGGCGGCCGTGGCTGCGCTCGCACCTGCTCGGCATGGCAGCCCTCACGGCGCTGTGGGCGCTCGCCCCGCTCGTACCGGCCCTCACCTGGATCGTCAACGGCATCGTCGCGCTCGTCGTCGTCATCGACGAGTACGTCTGGCCGAACGATGAGGAGGCCGAGCGCGAGGCTCAGGAAGCCGCCGACTCGGTCGAGATCTGAGCCTCGGCCCGCCTGGCGAGCAGACCGACGGCGGCGACGATCACGAGCGCCGCGAGCACCAGAGCTACGGTGACGAGCGGTAGCGCCGCGAGCGACGAGGCGCCGATGACGATCCCGCCGAGCAGCGCGCCACCCCCGATGCCGATGTTGAACGCGACCGTCAGCCACGCCGCCGCGATGTCGCGCAGGGCGGGGGATGCCGTCTGCAGCAGGCGTGCCTGGAAGATCACCGGCACCCCGCCGAGGAAGGCGCTCCACAGCACGAGCAGCGCCACAACGGCGAGCGGCTGCGCGGCGAGGGCGGCGAGCCCCGCGACCGAGAGCGCGACGCCGCTGAGCAGCACCGGCAGCAGCGCGCGCGGGAAGCGGTCGCCGAGCACGCCCGCCATGACGACCCCGAGCGCGCCCGCCGCCCCGAACAGCAGCAGGATGCCCGCGACGGCGCCCGCCCCGAACCCCGCGACCTCGATGACCCACGCCGCGACGTACGTGTAGAAGGTCGCGTGCCCGAGGGTGACGAGCACGACGGTGACGCAGAGCACGACGACCGGCACGATGGTCGCGTCGCGGCGGGCGGTCGGCAGGGCGGCGGAGGCCGCATCCCCCGCCCGGTGCTCGACCGGGGGCAGCACCGCGATGATGAGCGCCGCGATGACGACCACGAGGCCCGCGATGACAGCGAACGACGCCCGCCAGCCGACGGCCGCGCCGAGCAGGGTGCCGAGCGGCACGCCCGCCACGGTCGCCCCCGTCGCACCCGAGGTCGCGATCGCCACCGCGCGGGCGAGGCGGGCGGGCGCGACGAGACGGGCGGCGTACGGCGACACGACCGCCCAGAACACCCCGTGCGCGGCGCCGCCGATGATGCGCGCGACGACGAGCACGGCGTAGCCCGGCGCGAGGGCGGCGATGAGGTTCGCGACCGCGAAGACCGCCAGCAGCGCCACGAGCAGGCGCTTGCGCGGCACCGTGCGCGTCACGTGGGTCAGCGGCGCGGTCGCGACGACGACGGTGCCCGCGAAGACCGTGATGAGCAGGCCGACCTGCGCCTCGGTGATGCCGAGCTCGTCGCGCAGCTGCGGCAGCAGCCCGATGGGCAGGAACTCGCTCGTGACCGCCACGAAGATGCCCGCCGAGAGCAGCAGCAGCGATGACCAGGGCAGGCGCACGCGCTCAGCGTAGCCGCGCGGGGGCGCAGCGCCCCGGCGAATAGGCTGGACACGTGAGCGAGACCCCCCACCACTGGATCGTGACGCTCGTCTGCGACGACCGCCCCGGCATCGTGCACGCCGTCACGGGTGCGATCGTCGAGGCCGAGGGCAACATCACCGAGCTGCAGCAGTTCTCGAGCCTCGGCTCGGGTCGCTTCTTCCTGCGGCTGCAGACCGAGACGGCCGCCGACCACGATGCGCTGCTCGCGGCGCTGCAGCCCGTCATCGACCGCTACGGCATGGAGTGCCGCATCGACGCGGTCGGGCGGCCGCTGCGCACGCTCGTGCTCGTGTCGAAGGCCGCGCACTGCCTCAACGACCTGCTCTTCCGCCAGCGCAGCGGGCACCTGCCCATCGAGATCCCCCTCGTGCTCGGCAACCACCCCGACCTCGCCGAGCTCGCCGCGTTCTACGACGTGCCCTTCGAGTCGCGTCCGGTCACGACGGCCGACGAGAAGGCGGCCATGGAGGCGCGCATCATCGAGGCCGTCGAGCAGCACGATATCGAGCTCGTCGTGCTCGCGCGGTACATGCAGATCTTCTCCCCCGAGCTGTGCGCGGCGCTCGCGGGCCGCGCCATCAACATCCATCACTCGTTCCTGCCCGGGTTCAAGGGCGCGAACCCCTACGCCCGCGCGCACGCCCGCGGCGTGAAGCTCATCGGGGCGACGGCGCACTTCGTCACGAGCGATCTCGACGAGGGTCCGATCATCGAGCAGAACGTCACGCGCGTCGACCACTCGCGCTCGGCCGACGAGCTCGTCGTGATCGGCCGCGACATCGAGAGCCGCACGCTCAGCCAGGCCGTGCGCTGGTTCGCGGAGGACCGCGTGCTGCTCGACGGCCAGCGCACCATCATCTTCACCTAGGGGGTCTGCCCGTGCCGACGCTGCTGACGAACGCGAGCCTGCTCGACGCCGACGGCCGGCGCGACGGCTGGGTGCTGATCGACGGCGACCGCATCGCGGCCACGGGCCTCTCCGGCGTGGATGCTCCGCCTCCCGCCGCGACCACGATCGACCTCGGCGGGCGCACCGTGACACCCGGCTTCATCGACCTGCACGGCCACGGCGGTGGCGGTGCCGCGTTCGACAACGGGGCCGAGGAGATCGACACGGCGCTCGCGGTGCACCGCGCGCACGGCACCACCCGTTCGGTCATCTCGCTCGTCGCCAACCCGCTCGTCGACGTGCGCGAGTCGCTCGCCCTTGTCGCCTCGCTGGCCGAGGCAGACCCGACGATCGTCGGCTCGCACCTCGAGGGCCCCTTCCTCGCGATCGGCCGCCGCGGCGCGCACGCGCCCGAGTTCTTGCGCGAGCCCGACCCGCAGACGATCCAGGGCCTCATCGACGCCGGGCGCGGAACCATCCGGCAGGTGACGATCGCGCCCGAGCTGCCGGGAGCCCTCGACGCCGTGCGGCAGTTCGTCGACGCGGGGCTCGTCGTGGCGATCGGCCACACCGAGGCCGACGAGCACGTGGCGCGCGCGGCCTTCGACGCGGGGGCGACGCTCGTGACGCACGTGTTCAACGCGATGCCGGGCATCCACCACCGCGACCCCGGGCCGATCGCGGCGGCGTTCGACGACGACCGCGTGTCGCTCGAGCTCGTCGCCGACGGCGTGCACGTGCACCCCTCGGTCGTGCAGATGGTCTTCCGCGCCGCTCCGCACCGCGTCGCGCTCGTGACCGACGCGATGGCGGCGGCCGGTGGCGCCGACGGGCACTACCGGCTCGGGTCGCTCAACGTCGACGTGCGGGGCGGCATCGCCCACCTCGCGGGCACCTCGACGATCGCGGGCTCGACGCTGACGCAGGATGCCGCGCTGCGGCACGCGGTCACGGTCGCGGGCGTGCAAGAGAGCGCGGCGGTGGAGGCGCTCACCCGCACTCCTGCGTGCGTGCTGGGCCGCGACCAGGAATGGGGATCGCTGGCCGCGGGTTATGCCGCCGACCTCGTGGTTCTCGATGCCGGCTGGCGGGTCGAGCGGGTCTGGGCCGCGGGAGCGGAGATCGGAGCAGTCGCATGAGCACCGTCGAGACCGACGGCGGCACCGCGCCGTTCGCGCACGGAACCTGGACCCGCGAGCCGCTCTCCAGCGAACTCGATGCGGCCGGCGCGCTCGTCGTCGAGGCCGCCGAGGGCAGCGACTGGTGGCGCGACACCGCCTACGGGTTCCGTCACGAGAACGGTCACGCCCTGCTCGCGCCGTGGCTGCCCGGCACGGCCGTCGAGGTCACCTTCGAACTCGCGGGCTTCACGGGCGAGTTCGACCAGGCCGGGCTCGCCGTGATCGTCGACGACGAGCACTGGATCAAGGCCGGGGTCGAGCACAGCGACGGGCACCAGCAGCTCGGCGCGGTCGTGACCGTCGGCGCGAGCGACTGGTCGACGGGGCGCGTCGACGACTGGGTGGGCACGGCGGTGACCGTGCGGGCATCCCGCATCGCCGACGCCGTCGTCATCAGGGCGCGCTCGTCGGCCGACCCCGAGTGGCGGCTCGTGCGCGTCGCGCGGTTCCCGCACGAGTCGGCGCTCATCGGGCCCATGCTGTGCGCCCCCACGCGGTCGGGCCTGCGCGTGCGCTTCCTCGGCTGGCGTGTGACCGCGGCCGACACCGAGCTGCACGCCGAGCCTCCCGCGTAGCGCCGCTCGACTACAGGCCCTGCCAGGCGGGCTTGTGCACCCAGGCGTGCCGGTAGTAGTCGGCGAAGCGCAGCGCCGAGGCCGCCGCCTCGTCGACGACGACCGTGACGCGCCCGTGCAGCTGGATGGCCGAGCCGGGCAGCGACGAGGTGACGGGCCCCTCGACCGCGGCCGCGAGCGCCGCGGCCTTCGCCGCCCCGAACGCGAGCAGCACGAGGTGCCGGGCGGCGAGGATCGTGCCGAGGCCCTGCGTGATGCAGTGCAGCGGCACCTCGTCGGGTGCGGCGAAGAAGCGCGCGTTGTCGCGGCGGGTCTGCTCGGTGAGGGTCTTGACGCGCGTGCGCGAGGCGAACGATGACCCGGGCTCGTTGAACCCGATGTGGCCCGTCGCGCCGATGCCGAGCAGCTGCAGGTCGACGCCGCCCGCCGCCGCGATCGCGGCCTCGTAGCGGTCGCCGGCATCAGCGAGCGAGGCCTCGTACCCCAGCCCCTCGGCGAGGTCGTCGCCGGGCACGCGCACGCGGGCGGGGTCGAGACCGAGCGGCACGACGACCTCGCGCTCGATCACGGCGCGGTACGACTCGGGATGCCCGGCCGGCAGCCCCACGTACTCGTCGAGCGCGAACCCCCGCACGTCGCGCAGCAGGGCAGCGTGCGGGCGCAGGGCCGTGTACACGGGCAGGGGGCTGGATCCGGTGGCGAGCCCGAGCACGGCATCCGCCCGCCGCCGCACGAGCGCGACGATCGCCTCGGCGACGAGCACCCCGCCCGCGGCGGGGCTCGGAACGATGATGACCTCGGTCATGCGTCGACGGCCACGGTGCTCGAGTCGCCCACAAGCGCCGCGCCGACAGCACCGACGGGACTGCCGGCCGGCACGAGCAGCACGCGCTCGGCGAGCGCGAGCGAGGCGAGGAAGGGCGAGGT
>LNFD01000185.1 GCA_001464255.1 Actinomycetales bacterium Ga0077552
CCTGCCCAAGCAGTCGATCGCCGAGGGAGCTCAGGCCTCCCCCGATGACGACCGCGTCGACGTCGACCGTGAGCACCAGGATGCGCACCGCCGCCGCCACGTTGCCGACGAGCCGCGCGGCCACCGCCGCCGCGTCCGCGTCTCCCCCCTCGGCCGCGGCGAACAGCGCCGAGGCCGGGGCGCCCGCGCCCTGCGGCCACAGCCGTGCGAGCGCCGATCCCGAGGCGAGCGTCTCGAGGCAGCCGCGCTGCCCGCACCGGCACAGCTCACCCTGCGGGTCGACGGGGATGTGCCCGATCTCGCCGGCCACGCCGCGTGACCCCCGCCACACCCGCCCGTCGAGCACGAGACCCGCCGCGAGCCCGGTGCCGAGGTTGAGATACGCCATCGAGCGCAGCCGCGAGTCGCCGAGCAGGTGGAAGGCGCCGAGCGCCGCGGCATTGACGTCGTTCTCGACGACGACAGCTCGGCCGAGGCGCGCGCCGAGCAGGGCACCGAGGTCGAGCGAGTCGAGACCCAGGTTGACCGCGTGGGCCACGTGCCCGGTCGCGGGATCGACGCGACCCGGCACACCGATGCCGATCGAGGCGAGCACGCGCGGGTCGACACCGAGACGCTCGGTGAGCACCATGACCGCGCCGTGCGCGCTCGAGACGACGGCATCGGCACCGAAACCCGTGGGCAGCCGGGTCTCGACGAGCACCTCGCCGAGAGCGTCGAGCACGACCGCGTGCACCTTCGTGCCGCCGATGTCGACGCCGAGACGCAGGGCGCTCACGAGGCGCTCCGCTCGAGCCAGTCGAGCAGCGCCGCGCCCATGGCGCGCGACGCGCCCCACGTCACGATGTCGGCGAACTCGCGCGCGTCGTCGGGCCAGCCCATGTCGACGACGATCGTGTCGGGATGCTCGGCGCGGGTCTGCGCGATGAGCGCGCGCACCCAGGGGTGCCGGTGCACGCCGAGCCCTATGAGCACGGGCTGCACGCCCGGCTCGAGCGCGAGCGGCTCGCCCTCGCCGAGCTCGACGACCTCGGCGCCGGCTGCGGCGGGACCCCACGGCGCGACGCCCACGGCGATGTTGGCGACGGTGCGCAGGGCGATGAGCCGGCGGCGCTCGCGCACGACCACCCCGGGCCGGGCCTCGATGGCCTCGCGCAGCCGCGCGACCTCGACGGGCGGTTCGTCGCTCGCCGTGACGCCGACGGGCACGGGCACGGCAGCCGCGACCCGCGCCGACTCGGCGGCGAGGGCGGCGACGCGCGCCGCGGCATCCGCGACGCGCAGGGCGGGCAGCTCGCCCGCGGTGATCGCCCGCTCGACCGCGGCGACGATGTCGTCGAGCTGCGCATCCGTGTTGTCGGTGCCGATGCACAGCAGGTCGCAGCCGGCGGCGAGCGCGCGGGCGGCCGCGGCGGGGATGCCGAGCTCGCCGCTCGCGCCGGCCATGTCGAGGGCATCCGAGACGATGACGCCCTCGAAGCCGAGCTCGTCGCGCAGCAACGACTGCAGGATGCGCGCCGAGAAGGTCGCGGGGCCGCTGCCGTCGACGTCGGGCAGCAGGATGTGCGAGGTCATGATGGTGCGCGCCCCCGCCGCGATCGCCGCGGCGAAGGGCAGGAGCTCACGCCGCCGCAGCGCGTCGAGATCGCCCCGCACGACCGGCATCGCGAGGTGCGAGTCGAGCTCGGTGTCGCCGTGGCCGGGGAAGTGCTTGACGCTCGCCGCGACGCCCGTCGACTGCAGACCCTGCACCCAGGCCGCCGTGTGCCGGGCGACGAGGTGCGGGTCGGAGCCGAACGAGCGGGTGCCGATGACGGGGTTGAGCGGGTTCGAGTTGACGTCGGCATCGGGAGCGAGGTCGAGGTCGTGCGACCGACGTGCTCGGTGAGCGCGAGGTCGTCGAGGCGGCCGAGCACGGCATTGCCCGGGTAGGGCGAGCCGACGTCGTAGAACAGACGCGTGACGTCGCCGCCCTCCTCGTCGATCGCGACGACGGCGAGCGGGTTGGCCGCGCGGATCTCGGCGACGAGGTCGACGAGCTGCGCGCGCGAGCGGATGTTGCCGCCGAAGAGGCAGACTCCCCCGAGCCCCGCGCGCAGGCGGTCGGCGAGCCAGGCGGGAAGCGTGTGCCCCGCGAAGCCGGGCATGAGGGTGCCGAGCACGGCGCTCATCCCTTCACCGCCCCGGCGACGAGCCCGCTCGTCATGCGCCCCTGCACGACGAGGAAGAAGATGATGACGGGGATGGCCATGAGGGTCGAGCCCGCCATGATCGCCGCCCAGTTCGTCGTCTGCGTCGCCTGCTGGAAGGTGCGCAGCCACACCGGCAGCGTCATCATCTCGGGCCGGCTCATGACGACGAGGGCGAGCAGGAACTCGTTCCACGCCTGGATGAAGGCGAAGACGCCCGTCGCGACGAGGCCCGGCGCGAGCAGGGGGAAGGTCACGCGCCAGAAGGCCTGCGTGCGCGTGCAGCCGTCGATCATGGCCGCCTCCTCCAGCTCGATCGGCACACCGTTGACGAAGCCGCGCAGCGTCCAGATGGTGAACGGCAGCACCGTCGCGACGTAGACGAGCGTGAGGCCGACGATCGTGTTGAGCAGCTGCCAGCCGTCGAGCACCCGGAAGGTCGAGACGATCATCGCCTCGCCGGGGATCATCTGGATGACGAGGATCGTCAGGATGAACGCCTTGCGGCCGCGGAACCGGAACCGCGTCACGGCGAGCGCCGCGAGGAACGCGAAGAGCAGCGCGACCATGACTGTGAGCAGCGTGACCATGAGCGAGTTGCCGAGCGCGGGCAGGAAGGGCGCGCGGCCCTCGCCGCTCAGCACGAGCTCGTAGTTGCGCAGCGTGAACTCGTCGGGCCAGAAGTGCGGCACCGGGCCGCGGATGAGGTTGTTGGGCAGAAGGCTCGTGTTGAGCATCCAGTAGACCGGGAACACGCTCACGAGGAAGACGTCCACCGCGATCGCGCTGAGCGCGACCTGCGTCGCCTGCCGCTTGACGAGGGCGGGGCTCACAGCGTCTCCTCCTGGATCGACTTCTTCACGTAGTAGATCGAGAT
>LNFD01000186.1 GCA_001464255.1 Actinomycetales bacterium Ga0077552
GCTCGCGGTCAGGAACACCCCCGCGGCGGCGAGGTCTTACTCTTCCGCGGAGGTGCTCAGGTGGTGAGTGAGCCCATCGAGGGCGAGATCTTCAGCGATCCTGACCACGCGCGTGCCTTCCGCCAGAGTGACAATCCGGTCGGTATCGCCGGTAAGCACGGCGTCGCGGAAGGCCTCATGCTCGGCGAGCAGGGGCTCTTTCTTCCGCAGCGCGAAGCGGGTGATGTCGCCTTCGGAGACCCCCCGGAACGAGCTGATCCCGTCCCACGTCTCCGTGACCTCACCGTTCATGTAGTGAGTAAGGTCAGCCGTGAGGGTGTCGACGACAAGGGCACCCTTTTCACCCGTGATGATCGTGGTGCGCTCTTTGAATGGCGTCAGCCAGTTCACCGTGTGCGACGCGATCGTTCCCTTGCTGAGGGTTCCGACGGCAATGAGCATGTCTTCGTGATCCCGACCCGAGCGGTGGGCGGTTCGGGCGTTCACGCTCACGTAGTCCTGTTGGCTGACCCACGCTGTGAGATCGATGTCGTGTGACGCGAGGTCTTTGATCACTCCCACGTCAGCGATGCGGCCGGGGAATGGCCCCTGGCGCCGCGTCGCGATCTGATAGATGTCTCCGATCAACCCATCGGCGATGCGAACTCGAGCCGATTGCAGGGCCGGATTGTAGCGCTCGATGTGACCCACCCCGCCGATGAGCCCGGCCTGGGTGAACAGGTCACGCAACTCGATCGCCGCCTCGGTGGTGGATGCGACGGGCTTCTCGATGAGGGCATGGATGCCACGCCCCGCGAGCGCCTGCCCGATCGACAGGTGGTATGCCGTCGGGGCCGCGACGACGCAGTAGTCGAAGCCCATGTCAAGAAAGGCCTCGAGATCCTTGATGACCGGGCGGCCCTCGACCGTGGCGGGCACCGAGTCGGCGGGGTCGTATACGCCGAGGAAGTCGACGCCCTCGAGACCGCCCAGCACGCGGCTGTGGTGGCGCCCCATGACGCCGAGGCCGAGCACTCCGGCGCGCAGTGCCATCAGCTGCCCGCCTTCGCGACGGCGTTGACGGCCTCGACGATGATGGCGAGCTGACGGCGGCTCAGCGAAGGGTAAACAGGCAGTGACAGCACCTGCGTCGCCGCCAGCTCGGTCGTCGGCAGGTCGAGAGTCTGTGCGAACGACGGAAGCCGGTGGATGGGCGTCGGGTAGTACACCCCGCTACCGACGCCGCGCTTGGCGAGCTCGGCTGCGAAGGCGTCACGATCGTGGTCCACGACGCGCACCGTGTACTGGTGGAAGACATGCTGGGCACCCTCGGCAATGGGGGGCACGACGACGCCGCGGATGTTGGCCGAAAGGAAGGCGGCGTTCTGCTGGCGCTTCGCCGTCCACGCAGGAAGCTTCGTGAGCTGGACGCGTCCGATTGCGGCGTGGATGTCGGTCATGCGGGTGTTGAAGCCCACCACCTCGTTCTCGTAGCGGCGCTCCATGCCCTGGTTGCGCAACACGCGGATCGCCCGCGCGATCTCGGCGGAGGGGGTGGTCACCATGCCCCCTTCACCCGACGTCATGTTCTTCGTCGGGTAGAACGAGAACGAGGCCGCGATTCCCCACGCGCCGACCGGCACTCCGTCAACAGAGGCGAGGTGCGCCTGAGCGGCGTCTTCGAACAGCAGGAGCCCGTGCTTCTCGGCGATGGCCGAGATCGCCGTCAGGTCAGCCGGGTGGCCGTACAGGTGCACGGGCATGATGGCCTTCGTGCGGGGTGTGATCGCCGCCTCGATCGCGGCCGGGTCGGCATTGAAGTGATCGAGCTCGATGTCGACGAAAACAGGAGTGGCGCCGGTCAAGGCGACGGAGTTCGCCGTCGCAGCAAAGCTGAACGACGGCACGATGACCTCGTCGCCCGGCCCGATGCCAGCGGCGAGGAAGGCCATGTGAAGAGCCGAGGTGCCGGAGTTCAGCGCGACCGACTCGCGGCCGGCGACGTGGGCCGAGAATTCCTTCTCGAATGCGGCGACTTCGGGGCCCTGTGCGAGCATGCCCGAGCGCATGACGCGGTCAACCGCCCTGCGCTCCTGGCGGCCGATCTCAGGCTTTGCGGCGGGAATCATCTATGCAACCTCAATCAGTTCATGGTCATTGGTCTGTCGATACCGCTCCCCGGTGGCCGGGCAGATGTAGATCGCGGGGTCGTGGGGGTCGACGGTCAGCGGTTGACCTGCCTTGCCGACCCATCCGATGCGCCGCGCCGGGCTTCCTACTACGAGGGCGAAGTCGGGAACGTCCTTCACCACAACGGCGCCAGAACCGACGAGCGCCCAACGGCCGATCGTGATGGGCGCAACGCAGGTAGCACTGGCGCCGATCGATGCGCCCTCGCGGATCTCGACGCCGACCGGATGCCAGTCGGCAGCCGACTTCGGGCTGCCATCGGCGTTGATGGCGCGCGGGAAATGGTCATTGGTGAGCACGACAGCGGGCCCGATGAATACGCCGTTGCCGAGGCGGGCAGGTTCGTAGACGAGGGCGTAGTTCTGCACTTTGCAGTTATCGCCCATCTCGACGCCCGTGCCCACGTACGCACCTCTGCCCACTATGCAGTTCTGACCCATGACGACGTCTTCACGCACCTGGGCGTAGTGCCAGATCTTCGACCCGTTGCCGACGGCGGCGTTCTCAGCGACATCCGCTGTTGGATGAAAAAAGGCCGTCGAATCGCTCATGAGACTCCTGCACAAACTGAACCCGCTGGGGTGCCGAACTGAGGGGGAGAGATAGATTCCGGCGGCGCGCGCCCGCTTCGATCGGAAGTCCTGTCGTGAGCCCAATACTAGCGTCGCTTCCCGTGGTCGAGCCCCACGCGGCCGTGACCCGAGTGCTCTGTGGTGCTGGCCGCGAACGTGTCGGCGCTGGGCTCGTTCGAGCTGTGTTTGAGAAGAGACACAAGTTGCGAAGGCTGGTGCGGTCGAGTTGTCACGGCCGCCACAACGGTCTGGGTGTTCGGTGGTGCCTGTCGTAACGTCTCGGCATGACATTTCCCACTCTCGCCAGCGACTTCTACGGCTTCGAGGCACAGCTCGCCGACCACGAGAGAGACGCGCTCGTGCGTCTGCGCTCGTTCCTGGAGGCCGACGTCAAGCCGGTCGTTAACGACTACTGGGATCGCGCCGAGTTCCCTCGCCAGATCCTGCCCGGCCTGCACCAGCAGCAGGTCTTCGGCAACCTGTGGGACGAGACGAAGGCGGGCGACTACAGTGCTGTCTACGGCGGCTGGACGGCGCTCGAGCTCGCGCGCGTCGACGCGAGCGTCGCGACCTATGTGGGCGTGCAGAACGGCCTGGCCATGGGCTCGATCGGCGTCGCCGGTTCGCCCGAGCAGCGCGCCGAGTGGCTGCCGAAACTCAACACCGGCGAGGTCATCGGCGCCTTCGGGCTCACCGAGCCGCTCTCGGGCAGCGACTCGGCCCAGGGCCTTCGCACGACGGCGACGCGCGACGGCGACGAGTGGGTGCTGAACGGCAGCAAACGCTGGATCGGCAACGCCACCTGGAGCGACATCACCATCATCTGGGCCAAGAGCACGGATGACGGCCAGGTGAAGGGCTTCATCGTGCCGACGAGCACGACCGGGTACACGGCCACGAAGATCGAGCGCAAGCAGGCGCTGCGCATCGTGCAGAACGCCGACATCACGCTCGAGAACGTGCGCGTGCCCGAGTCGCACCGCTTGCAGAACGCGAACTCGTTCCGCGACACAGCCGCCGTGCTGCGCCTGACCCGCGCCGAGGTGGCCTGGGCCGCTGTCGGCACGGCGATCGGCGCCTACGAGGCCGCGGTCGACTACGCGAAGAGCCGCCAGCAGTTCGGCAAGCCCATCGCGAGCCACCAGCTCGTGCAAGACCTGCTGAGCCGCAGCCTCGGCAACATCACGGCGAGCATCGCGCTCTGCTCGCGCGTCTCGCAGATGCTCGACCAGGGCGTGCAGCGCGACGAGCACGCCTCGCTCGCCAAGGCCTTCGCGACCACGGCCATGCGTGAGACGGTCGGCCTGTGCCGCGAGCTTCTTGGCGGCAACGGCATCGTGCTCGATTACGACGTCGCGCGATTCCACGCCGACGCCGAGGCGCTCTACAGCTACGAGGGCACGCGCGAGATGAACAGTCTTATCGTCGGCCGCGCCATCACGGGGATGGGCGCCTTCGTCTGATCGTCGCTCAGCCTCGCACCGGTCGGCGCGCAGAGATCACTGGCCGCTGGTGGGCACGTGTCCTGAGTTTCGGGGAAGGCCGAGCCAGCGGGGTCGCCCTCCAGAATCGATCGACCACGACGACGTGTCGCGTTCACGCGCGAAAGACCGCCCCACGGCATTCATCATCATCGGCGGGAGAACACGTGCGCGCAGGCTGAGGGGAACCTGCGTCAGTAGCCGCATGGTGCGCCGCATCGCCGTCGGACGCCTCATGAGCGCAAGACCGACCCGGCGACGTGCTGTGACATCACGCGCGAGCGGCAGCAGGCGGGACACCACCCAGGCGATCTCGCGCGCGAGCTGATCATCGCCCGCGACGAGCGCGGTGAAGTAGTCGGAAACGGTGGACTGCAGCAATCGAGGCGCCGCTGCCTCAGCGATCGATGGCTGAGTGTCGGTGAGGGGGAAACGATCGACAAGCAATTGCAGGTACACCAGCCGACTGCGGAGAAATGCAACCGACGAGGAAGCGTTGGCCGTGTGCGTGCGGTAGCGGATGCGCACCCGCGGCTGCACCGCGATCGAGTAGCCGCGACGGTAGAGCCGCAGATACAGCTCATCGTCTTCGTACCCGGAGAGGCGACGGTCGAAGCCCCGCACCTGCATCAGAGCGCTGCGGCGCATGAGACTCGCTGAGGGCAGGGCCATGATGTCGGCGTGCACGATCGAGGGCACGGTGCGTCGGTCGATGACGACGCGTGTCTCGCTGAGGTAGGAGCCGACGAGAGTCTCACCGTCGGCGTCGATGAGGTCGAAATCGCCGAACACCCAGGCCAACGACGGGTCGCTTGCAAGGGTCTCGTGAAGCACCGCGAGGTGATCGGGCCGCCACACATCGTCTTGGTCCAGAAAGGCCACGTACTCGCCGCGCGCCGCACGAATACCCGTGTTGCGGGCAGCGCTCTGACCGGCGTTGCCCTGGCGCAGGATGCGAAGGTCGAACGGCAGCGTGAGTCTCTCGACGAGCGCCACAGAGTTGTCGGGTGAGCCGTCATCGACAACGATGACCTCACGAGGCGGATGGGTCTGCGCGGCGATCGACTCGAGCGCCTCTTGCACGTAGCGTTCACCTCTGTACAGGGCCATGATGACCGAGATGCCGCCCGGTTCCGACTCGCTGTGGGTGCTCTCCCAGAGGATGGCCTCATGCTCGGGACCGGGCATGGGGACGACCGAGGGGATCGCCTCGGCCTGCAGCTTGCCGATCTCGTCGCGCAGCCCGCGGAACCGCTCGGCGGCCATCTCGAGCCAGGAGCCGGGGAGGAGGGCCCGACGCGCCTCGAGCACCTGCTCGGCTGCCGACGCCCACTGGGTCGCGCACCATCGGTCGCCACGAGCGGCCGCTGAGCGGCTGAGAAGGTAGGCACCGTCGAGCGCTGCGATCACCCTTTGCTCATCGTCGGCAGCACCGAGCTCGACGATGGCGGCAGCGAGCTCACCGAGATTGCGGTCGAACAGGGTGTTCTGCCCGACCGACGCGGCCTCGACATGGAGCCGAACCGTCCACAGTCCGTGGTCGACGACCGCACCCGCATCGACCAGCCGCGCCCAGAGTTCCGCCGCGGCGGGGGGGTCGGTGTGCAGCAAGGCAAGAGCTCGATGCGGCCGTGACTCTGCTTCGATGATGCGCGAATCACCGTCGAACACGTGAAACCGGCGTCGCTTGTCATCGACCGCTGCCTCGGCGAGGGAAAAGTACGCGAGGGCTTCGGCCCACTCGGTGCGATGCACGACGCGACGCATGCCGCACGCGAACGCGGCAGGAGAGAGCAGAACCGGGAGCGCCTCTCCCGCAGCGATGCGGTGCAAGACTGCCTGCGGGTCGGCAAGATCGACCTCATGAGCCTCAATAATCGTCGCGATCATTGCGCGCTCCTCGTCGGCCGCATCGAGGCCCTGGTTGACGAGGGTGCGATACCGGCGCACGGCCATGGCGGCGCGCAGGAGGGCGGGGCTGATCGGATCGTCGGCAATGCCACCGAGGAAAGCGGCAAGCTGGTCGGGGCTCGGACCGGTTGAGGTGACCGACAGTTCGCGGCCCGGTTCACGAGTGGCCGCGGCGTAGAGGGTCGGTCCGTCGCGCACCACGGTCGCGCTGCCGAAACCGCTGTCGGCGAGCAGCTCGCGCAGGGCATCCGCTGACGCAAGGAATAGGTGGCCCCCCGGGCCGACCGCCTGAGTCGCCGCGCTCTCGGTCGCGGGCTTCACGATCTCAGCCGCTGGCGTCGACAGCAACAACACGCCGCCGGGGGCGAGGTGCACTCGCATTCCGTGCAAGAACGCGCGGGGGTCGGGCACGTGCTCGATGACCTCTGAGGCGAGAATGACGTCGAACGTGCGGCCAAGGGTCGTCTCGGCGGTGACGTACTGCTCGAGAATCTCGACACCGAGCTCGTGTGCGCCGCGTCGCCCCGAGTACGAGGGCTCGACGCCGACTGCCTGCCAGCCGAGCACGTCGCGTGCGTAACGAACGGCGAAGCCGTAGTTGGCCCCCACATCGAGAAAGCGTGTGCCGGGCCCTCGGTCGACGCGGTACAGGTTCTGCAGAATCACGTCGATGCCCGCTTCGGATTGCAGGTAGTGGTCGACGAACTGGTCGTCGGCCTCGCCGTAGACCTCGCCTCCGTGAACGGTGATCGAGCCGCACTCGTCGCACAGCGTGCCGAACATCGGGGTGCCGACCACGGTGGTCGAGTGGAAGAGCGCCTCCCCGTTGCACTCGGTGTCGCAGGGGATGCAACGGGCGCGGGTACGGCCACTCGTCCAGTTCAAGCTCATCTGCGGTCTCTCGTCATCGTGTGGCGGTGATGTGGCGAGCCAGGCACCCGCCGTGTGGCGCGTCTGGCGCGCCGGTAAGCTCGTGGCATGACGTGGCTCCGCGAACGGCGCGTGGCCCTCGCCGCCCTCACGTTCTTCACTCTGCTGGCGGGCGACGCCTGGCGCAACACCATCAGCTGGTACGGCTGGGGGCTCGTCGCCCTCGCCATCATCGTACTGTGGGCGCTCGTCGCGATTCGTCTGCGGGTCGACCTGCGGCGCATCCCGATCGCCCTCGGCACGCTGCTCGCCGTCATGGTCGCCTCGATCGTGTGGTCGGTCTACCCGGGCGCCACCGCGGTCGCCCTGCTGACGACGCTCGCGACCGTCGCGGTGGGCGCGATCATGGCGCACACCGTCTCGCTCGAGCAGCTGCTGCGCGCGCTCGGGGTCGCCCTGCGCTGGATCCTCGGGCTCTCGCTCGCCTTCGAGCTCGTCGTCGCGGCGATCATCCAGCGCCCCGTGCTGCCGCTCTGGGTGTCGTGGGAGGAGCCGTTCCCGAAGGCCTTCTACTGGTCGCGGGCGCTGCTGTTCGAGGGCGGGCGCATCCAGGGAATCCCGGGCAACGCCAACCTGCTGGCCTTCGCCGCACTCATCGCCGTCATCGTCTTCGGCATCCAGTTGGCCGAGCGCCGCGTGGGCGCCGCGGCGGGCTGGGGCTGGCTCGGTGCGGCGCTGCTCACTCTCGCCCTGACCCGCTCATCGACCGTCCTCGTGGCGGGCCTCGCCGCACTCGTCGCCCTCGCGGTGCTGCTGCTCGCCCGCCGGCTCACGATGCGCGGCCGGCTGACGCTCTACGGCCTCACGGCGGCGGCCGCGGCGGGCGCTGTCGTGCTCGCGCTCGTCTTCCGCGAGACCCTGCTCGACCTCGTCGGCCGCAGCGACGACCTCACCGGCCGCCTCGACATCTGGGCCGCCGTCATCGGTCTCGCGGAGCAGCGGCCCGTGCTCGGCTGGGGTTGGGTGAGCTACTGGGCGCCGTGGGTCGAGCCCTTCGACGACCTCGTGATCATCGACGGCGTGCGCTACCTGCAGGCGCACAACGCCTGGCTCGACGTGCTCATGCAGCTCGGGTGGGTCGGGCTCGTCGTCTTCACGATCCTCGTCGTCACGACGGGCGCGCGCGTGCTGTCGTGGTCGGTGGATGCCCCGCTCGGCAACCCCGCCCCCACCGCCGCGCTGCGCCTGCTGCCGGCCCTGCTGCTCACGGTGCTGCTCGTGCACAGCCTCGCCGAGTCGCGCCTGCTCATTGAGGCGGGGCTCGTGCTGCTCGTGTACCTCGCGGTCGCGAGCCGCGTGCGGGGCGTCACGGTGCCGCCGACGCGCATCCTCGCCGCCCCGGGGGCCGAGTCCGCATGATCGAGACGACGCGCGCCCTGCTCGCCTCGCCGCGCATGACGCAGGCGCTCACCGAGGCGATCGTCGGCGTCGCGCTCGCGACCTTCGCGGTGCGCGCCCTCGTCGGCTGGCCCGGCAGCATCGCCGTGATCTCGGCCCTCGTGCTGCTCGCGGCCCTGAGCCTCGCCGGGCAGCCGGAGCGGGTCGAGTGGCGCGGCGTGCTGCCGCTCTCGCTCATCGCGCTGTTCTCGCTGCTGACCGTGAGCATCATCTGGAGCCAGTACACCTGGGCCACGATCGGCGGCATCGCCTACGCCTCTGCCTTCGCCTTCCTCGGGGTGTACATCGCGCTCGTGCGCGACCTTATCCAGCTCGTGCGCGCCGTCGGCAACGCCCTGCGCGTCATCCTCACCGCCTCCTTCGTGCTCGAAGTGCTCAGCGGCGTGCTGCTCGACGCCCCCTTCGCGTGGATCGGCATCACGGGCGACCTCGCGACGGGCGGCCCCGTGCAGGGACTCGCGGGCACGCGCAACGCTTTCGCCTTCCTCGGCGCCCTCGCCGTGCTGAGCTTCTGGATCGAGTACCGCACGCGCTCGGTCTCGCGCGGGCTGACCGCCTACTCGCTCGTGCTCGCAGGCGCGACGATCGTCTTCGCCCGCTCCCCCGTCGCCTACCTGGTGCTGGCGGCCGTGCTCGTCGTGGGCCTCGCGCTCGTCATCATCCGGCGGCAGGAGGCGCTCGCGCGACGGGCCACGCAATCGGTGCTGCTCATTTCGGCCGTCGTCTTCGCCGTGCTCGCGTGGGTCTTCCGCGGGCCGCTCATCGGCTTCGTGGATGCCGCTGCCGATGTGCGCGCCCGCACGGGCGTGTGGTCGCAGGTCGGCGACCTCGTCGCCCAGCAGCCCGTGCTCGGCTGGGGCTGGGTGGGCATGTGGCCCACTGCGGTGTACCCGTTCTCGAGCGTTCAGGAAGGCAGCGCCCCGGCCGAGTCCGCACTCAACGCCTACGCCGACATCTGGCTGCAGCTCGGCCTCGCAGGCATCGTCGTGCTGATCGCGGCCCTCGGGCTCGCCTTCGCGCGGGCCTGGCTCGTCGCGACCGACCGCCGCAGCACTGTGTACGTCTGGCCCGCGCTCACGCTCGTATTGCTTGCGACGGTGAGCATGACCGAGAGCTACCTGCTCTACGAGGGCGGGTTGCTTCTGTTCGTCACCTCAGCCTTCGCGGCGGCTCGCAATCGCTCGTGGCGGGGCCGATTCGACTGACGGGGGTGGGCGGAACGCGAATCCGCCAACTACGACAGTGACGCGGTGAGCGCCTCGATGAGTGGGCTCGGATCGCCCGGGGCGATGAACTCTGGTGATTCGATGATCAGCCAGTAGGCACCGATGAACACGGAGGCGGTTCCGCCGGCGCTGTCGGCACTGAAGTACCCCTCAGCGCTGGGCAGGTCGACGCTCTCCGGTGCCCTGGCGGCATCTCGCAGAATCGTCAGGCTGGGGGGATCGAGCTGGGCGACAGCGACCGAGTAGGTGACCGCGCTGGTCTGGTTGAGCCACCCGCAGGCGATGCCGCCGAGGTCGAGAGCCTGACGCGCCAGGTCGGTCGGAGCATATGTCGGGTCAGTGCCCACGTTGGGGTTGAACGCGTAGAGCGCGTCAGGTGTCAGCAGACTCGAGCATTCCAGTGTCAGCGGGATTCCGACGAGGTCGGGTGCCTCGGGGGCACCGGTCGACGGCGGCGCCGACTCGGTGGGGTTCGTCACCGAGGGGGCGGGTGCCGCACTGGGGGTGGTCGATTCCGGCTCGGCGACACATCCGGCGAGCACGCTCGCCCCCAATGCCATTGCCGCCACGATCGTCACTGCCCGCATTGCGCGATCTCCCCTCGTCACCGCACAACCTACCGCGATGAGTGCGCCCGACACGCTGAGTCGAGAATCTCGTCGATGCCGTACTGGGCCTGCCACCCCAGTTCGCTCGAGATCAGACCGACGTCGGCAACGACTTCGGGTGCGTCACCCGGTCGGCGCTCGCGAATCACGGCAGCGGGGGCGTCGTTGATACGTCGGCGGATGCCCTCGACGACGTCACGAACGCTGGTCCCCTTTCCCGTTCCGACGTTGTAGACGCGGTGCGGCGCACCATGAACGGGCATCGAATCGACCACGGAAAGATGTGCGCGCGCCACATCGAGCACGTGCACGAAGTCGCGCACACACGTGCCGTCGGCTGTGGGGTAGTCGTCGCCGAAGATCAGCGGCCCCTCGCCCCGTTCGAGTTTCTCCAGGACCATCGGAACCAGGTTCAAGACGGCGACATCAGCCAACTCGGGCCACCCGGTTCCGGCGACGTTGAAGTACCGCAGGCTCACCACTCGAAGACCCTCGGCGCGCGCGGTGGCGGCCGCCAGCCACTCGCCCGCGAGCTTGCTGTAGCCGTAGGCGTTCACCGGAAGCGTGGCGGCGCTTTCGGGCACCACCCCACGGGCGTCTCCGTAGACCGCCGCTGAGGAGGAGAAGACCAGGTCGCGAACCTGAGCAAGCCGCATCGCCTCGAGCACGGTCGCGATGCCCACGAGGTTCCTGCGCATGTAGAGCAGGGGGTGGCGCACCGACTCGTCAACGCGCTTGAGCGCGGCGAAGTGAATGACCGAGTCGACCTCGTCGCTGCGCATGATTGACGCGAGGTGATCGGGGCCCTCCCGGCTGGCGAGATCGAGCGCGTACTTCACGTGCCCCGAGACCCGCTCGGGCAGCCCGGTGGCGAAGTCGTCGACGATGATCGGGGTGTCGCCGCGCTCCGCCAGCAATCGCACCACGTGAGAGCCGATGTAGCCCGATCCGCCGGTTACGAGAACGCGCACGCGCCGCCCTTCCCGCCTCGGCGCTCGGCTATCCGATCCACGTGAACCCTTGCCATCCCCACCCGATGACACGCCCGCCGAGCCAGCTGCCCTTGCCATTGCCGCTGTACAGGATGAGGTTACCTGTCGCATCGCGAGCGATGACATCAGCCCGGCCATCGCCATCGAAGTCGCCCGGGCCGTGCAGCGAGGTCATCGACTGCCAACCGTTTCCGATCTGCACCGGGGGGTTCCACGCGCCGTTGCCTGCTCCCGCGATCACGAAGAGGAGGCCCGACGCTGACCGCGCGACAATGTCGGGCTTCTTGTCGCCCGTGAAGTCGCCGACAGGGAAGAGTGCGGTGTATGTCTGCCAGCCGGTCGCGATCTGAGTAGGTGCGCCCCACGCGAGCGGGCCAGTGCCCGGGTACAACCAGGCGACGCCGGCGGCATCGCGGGCAACCAGGTCGAAGGTTCGATCACCGTTCGCATCGCCAACCACGAACACCGATGTCATGGTGCCCCAGCCGGTGCCGACGACCGTGCCCACACTGTAACCGCCCGCACCATTGCCGTCGTAGTGGAGAAGGTCCCCCGAGGTGCTGACGGCGATCAGATCGTCGGTTCCCGAGAAGTTGATGTCTCCGACACCCGCGATGAGTCGATTGTTGGTGAAGGACAGGCCCACTACGCGGCTGCCGCCCAACCAGCTGCCGGACCCGTTGCCGAGATAGCGGAAAACCTCACCAGAGCCGGTGGTAGTCACTACGTCTCGAGCGCCATCGCGGTTCAAATCGCCGGCGCCCGCGGACTGCATGAACGGGTAGCTGACACCGCCACCGAAGCCCGACAAGCTTCCGCGGCCGTTGCCCGAGTACAGGTAGAGATCGCCGTTCGACAGTCGCCCGAGCACATCGGTCGCGCCATCGCCGTCAAAGTCGCCTGGGCTGAATATCGACGTGAAGCCTCCCCAGCCGGTACCGATTGCCGTGCCCCCGAGCCAGCCGCCCCGACCGTTGCCCGAGTACAGCATCAGGCGGCCTGCCGCATCGCGCGCCATCACGTCGGCGAATCCATCGCCGGTGAAGTCACCCGCGCCGAAGAGGCTGTTGAGGCCGCCCCAGCCGTTGCCGACCTGCCGCGGGGCGGCGAACGAGCCGGTTCCGTCGTTGGCATGGACGAAGAGATTGCCGACCGCTGATCGCGAGATCAGGTCGTTGTGACCATCGCCGGTGAAGTCACCGGGGCTGAACAGCGCGGTGGTTCCACTCCAGTTGCCGGCGATCGACTCCGGAGCACTGAAAGTGCCGTTCGAGGCTCCGCGGTGCAGGCTCACGGCGGAGCCCGGCCCCATGCTGATGAGGTCGCGTGGCCCGTCGCCGGTGAGATCGCCGGCGCCCGTCAGGAGCGTGTAGGTCGACCATCCGGCGCCCATCGAGAGTCGCTCCCCGAACCGGCCGGCGGTGACGGGGTAGAGCCAGAGTGATCCGCTGCTGTCTCGTGCCACGATCGATGACGGAATCCCGTAGGGATCGTTCAGCCACGTCGCACTGGCAAGCCGGTTTGGTGATCCCGTTCCCGGGTTGGTGACGACGTTGGGGACCGCCTGCGACACCAGCTGGTTCGCCACCTGGGCCCCCGAGTACGACGGGTACGCGGCGAGCGTGAGGGCGGCGAGTCCCGCGACGTGCGGGGTGGCCATCGACGTGCCTGACAGCACCGCTGACTCGGAGGCGTTGTTGAAGGCGAGCGATCGAATGTCAGAGCCCGGCGCGAACAGGTCGACGCACGGCCCGATGTTCGAGTAGGTCGCCCGGCTATCCGTCGACGTGGTCGCGCCTACGGTCAGAGCAGCCGGGGCGCTCCCCGGAGAGTAGTTGCAGGCGTTCAGACCAGAGTTGTTCCCGGCGGCGGCGGCGACGACGTAGCCAGCGTTCACCAGCGAGGTCACGGCGGCATCGAGGGGAGGGAAGACGCCCGAGGTGACAGAGAGACTCAAGTTCACGACGCCGACCGGTTGCGTCGCGATCCAGTTCAGTGCCGCCAGGAGGACGTCTGTCGTGCTCTCCTTGGCGCACGTGAAGACCCTGACAGGCACGATGGTGGCTGATTTGGCCACACCGAAGGTCGTGCTGCCCACTGTTCCTGCGACGTGGCTTCCGTGCCCTTGGCAGTCGGCGGTCTCCGGTCCGATAGCCCGATCCGGAGCGAAGTTTCGGCCGGAGAGGAGCCGCGACTGGTACTGCCCGGGGTTGGGTGAGACACCCGTGTCGACGATGTAGACCGGAACCCCGCGACCCGCCGATGAGGGGTAGGTGTACGACGTGTCGACCGGTACCGACTGTTGGTCGAGGCGAGAGAGGCCCCACGGCGCGTCGGTCTGGGTGTCGGTGAGCGCGATCGGCTGGTGCTCGTAGATCGCCTCGACCTCGGGGGAAGCGAGCAGAGCTTCGGCCTCGGATGCCGTGAGGTCGGCCGACACGGCCTCGATCACCGCGGTCATCGTCTCGGTGGTTTCGACGAGCTCGGTGACTTCGGCTGTTGAGGCGCTCGGGGCGACCTCGACGAGGTACGAAGACGTCGTCTCGTCGATCCCTACCGCGCTTGACGGTGCGATTGGAGCGGCAAGCAGACCGATTGCCGCGCTCCATGCAACTACTACCCTTGACAACGACATCGTCGGCCCCCGCCTGTTCTGTGTTCACAGGGTACTTCGCTGCACGACCGTGTGGTGATTGGTGGTGTTCGTTAAGCGAGTGTGTCTCACCCGCCTGGGGTCGTCGACACTACCGCCGGAGGAGGTGACACGTGCTGCTGAAGATCGAGAACACGCCCCGCCCCTACGCCTGGGGCTCGACGACGGCGATCGCCGAGCTGCTGGGCGCGGAGCCGTCGGGGGCTCCCGAGGCCGAGCTGTGGCTCGGTGATCACCCCGGTTCGCCCGCGCGCATCGTCGGGGCAGACGCGGGGGGAGCATCCGATCTCTCGGCGCTGCTGTCGGCGAGGGGCGAGAAGCTGCCGTTCCTGCTCAAGGTGCTCGCGGCCGCCGAGCCGCTCTCACTGCAAGCGCACCCCACGATCGCGCAGGCGCGTGAGGGCTTCGCGCGCGAGAACGCGGCCGGCATCGCCCTCGACGCCCCCGAGCGAAACTACAAGGACGAGCTGCACAAGCCCGAGCTCATCTACGCGCTCAGCGACCCGTTCGTCGCCCTCGCCGGCTTCCGGCCTGTGGCCGAGTCGCACGCGGCGCTCGTCGCGCTCGGCGAGCCCGCGCTCGAGCCTCTCATCGCCCGCCTCGACGACGATGCCGCACTGCCCGGGGTCGTGCGCTGGCTCATCGAGGGCGGCCCAGCGATCGCGAGAATCGTGGATGCTCTGACCGCCGCTGCCCGCGCCCTCGAGCACGACCCCCGCGACTCCGAGGGCTGGGCGACCGTGCGGCGCCTCGCCGACCACTACCCCGGCGACCCCGGCATCGCGCTCTCGACGCTCATGCACACGGTCGTGCTGCGCCCGGGCGAGGCGCTCTACCTGCCGACCGGGAACATCCACTCGTACCAGCAGGGTCTCGCGATCGAGGTGATGGCGGCGAGCGACAACGTGCTCCGGGGCGGGATGACCCCGAAGCACGTCGACGTGGCCGAGCTGATGCGTGTGCTCGATGCGCGACCCGTTGCCGAGCCGCGCATCGCCCCCGTCGAGGTGCAGCCGGGCGTGCGGCGGTTCTCGCCCGACGTCGTCGACTTCGCCCTCACGGTCATCGCGGCCGGCGCCGCCGCCGACGGCGTGACGATCGAGACGCACGGCCCCGCGATCGTTCTGAGCCTGGAGGGGGACGTGACGCTCGAGGGCGTGCTCGACCTGCACCATGGGCAGGCGGCATATTCCGACGAGCCCACACTCCGCGTGGTCGGCTCGGGAGCCGCGGTCGTCGCGACGGGCCGTCACCCCGATAGCGTGGACGCATGACCTGGCTTGTCACCGGCGGTGCCGGCTACATCGGAGCGCACGTCGTGCGCGCTCTCACCGCCGCGGGGCTGAGCCCCGTCGTGATCGACGACCTGTCGAGCGGGCACGCCGCCTTCGTGCCCGAGGGCGTGCCCTTCGTGCGCGCATCCCTTCTCGATCGCGAGGCGGTGGATGCGGTGATCGCCGACAACGGCGTGACGGGCGTCATCCACGTAGCCGGGTTCAAGTACGCGGGCGTGAGTGTGCAGCGGCCGCTGCACACCTACGAGCAGAACGTCACGGCCATGATCACCCTGCTCGAGTCGATGCAGCAGCACGGCGTGCAGCAGTGCGTGTTCTCATCGTCGGCGGCGGTGTACGGCGCCGTCGACGTCGACCTCGTGACCGAGGGCACGCCCAAGAACCCCACTTCGCCCTACGGCGAGTCGAAGCTCATCGGCGAGTGGCTGCTGCGCGACCAGGAGGTCGCGGCGGGCCTGCGCCACACGAGCCTGCGGTACTTCAATGTGGTCGGCTCGGGCGATGCGGCCGTGCGCGACACGAGCCCGCACAACCTCTTCCCGCTCGTGTTCGACGCGCTCGTCGAGGGGCGCGCGCCGCGCATCAACGGCACCGACTACCCGACGCCCGACGGCACGTGCGTGCGCGACTACATCCACGTGGCCGACCTCGCGCTCGCCCACGTCGCGGGGGCACCGCTCGAGCCCGCCTACAACCTGGGGTCGGGCGACGGGGTCTCGGTGCGCCAGATCATGGATGCCGTTGCCGAGGTCACCGGCATCGCCTTCGAGCCCGAGATCGGGGTTCGCCGCGCGGGGGATCCTCCGCGCATCGTGGCGAGCGGCGAGCTCGCGGCGCGCGACCTCGGCTGGGCGATGCGCCACACGCTCGCCGAGATGGTCGAGTCGGCCTGGCGCGCGCGGCAGGCCTCGGCCTGAGCGGCGGGGGTCGACGGCTGCCGTCGCTGAGCATCCCTCGCCCACATAGCGCGTTCTGCGGCGCGTCGCAACTCTGAATACCCGGTCGAACCTTTTACTATCCGCGACTTGACGCGAGCGAATCACACGAGTGTAATTAGGGCATCCCACGCAACGGGGGTCGTGTGGGGGAAGGAGTCAGGCTGATGAGCGAGTACCGGAACACTGTTCCCGGCGATTGGTTCGTCGACCCGGTCCGTCTCGGCGTTCCCGGTGTGCGCCGCCCGCGCTCGGCCGATGACGACGATTCCGCCCTCGCCTGGCAGGCCGACGCGCTGTGCGCGCAGACCGATCCGGAGGCGTTCTTCCCCGAGAAGGGCGGCTCGACGCGCGACGCCAAGAAGATCTGCACGACGTGCGAGGTCAAGACCGAGTGCCTCGAGTACGCGCTGCAGAACGACGAGCGCTTCGGCATCTGGGGCGGCCTGAGCGAGCGCGAGCGCCGCAAGCTGCGCCGCCGCGCGTGACCGGCCTCTCGACCGCCTCCGCCTAGAGTCGTCAGGGTGCAGCCCCGAGTCATCGCGATCGTCGTCGCCCGCCGGGGCGGCGAGGCGCTGCAGCAGACGCTGGATGCCCTCGCCCAGCAGAGCCGCCGCCCCGACCTGCTCGTGGTCGTCGACGCCGCCGGCGCCGACGCCGTGACGGCCCAGCTCGCGGCCGCGAACCCCACCCAGTTCGTCACCGCATCGTCGGGGCTCGGATTCGGCGAGCTCGTGCACCGCGGCCTCGGCGCTCTGCCGGTCGCCGAGCCGGTGGCGAGCTCGCCCTACGGCGGGGTCGAGGAGTGGCTCTGGCTGCTGCGCCACGACACCGTGCCCGACCCGCGCGCGCTCGAGCGGCTGCTCGCCGCCGTCGAGATCGCGCCCTCGGTCGCCGTCGCGGGCCCCAAGCAGCTGGAGGCCGCGCATCCGACCGTCATCGCCGGATACGGCGAGACGATCACGCGCTGGGGCGCGAGCGTGGCGATCGCCGAGCGCGAGCTCGACCAGGCCCAGCACGACCGCTTGAGCGACGTGCTCGCCGTGGGCGAGGCCGCGATGCTCGTGCGCCGCAGCGTCTACAACGCCGTCGAGGGTTTCGACCCGGCATTGGCCGGCGTCGACGCGGCGCTCGACCTGTGCGTGCGCATCCGCCTCGCCGGTCATCGAGTGATCGGCGTGCCGCAAGCCCGCGTCTTCGTGCACGAGGGCACGGCCGCGGCCGCGCGCCCGGGGTCGGGCCGGCCGGTGTCGCCGCGATCGCTCGCCCGCCTGCGCCGCACGGCCCAGCTGCACCGCCGGCTCGTCTACGCGCCCGCCCTCGTCGTTCCGCTGCACTGGCTGAGCCTGCTGCCCATCGCGGTGGCGCGGGCCCTCGGCCAGCTGCTGCGCAAGCGCCCCACGCTCGTCGGCGCCGAGTTCGCCGCCGCCCTCGCTGTCGCCTTCTCGGGCACGGCGGTGCCGAGCGCCCGCCGTCGCCTCGCCCGCGGCCGCACGCTCGGCTGGGGGGCGATCGCCCCGCTGCGCATGGCGCCCGACGAGGTGCGCCGCCGCCGCGCGATCGAGCGCGATGCGCTGCTGAGCGCGCAGGAGGACGACCGGCCGCCTCGCCCCGACTTCCTGCCCGGCGGCGCCGCCGTCGTCGTGCTCGCCGCTCTGGTCGGGCTCGTCGCGCACCTGCCGCTCATCGGCGCCCCCGCGCTGCTCGGCGGCGCGCTCGCCCCGCTCGCCCCCGACGCGCCCGCGATGCTCGCCGGCCTCGAGCGCACGGCGGAGGGCGCGGCCGACCCCTTCGCGTTCGTGCTCGCCCTGCTCGGGGTGCTGACGCCGTGGCAGCCCTCGCTCGCCATCGTCGTGCTGTGGATCGCCGCGCTGCCCCTCGCCGCTCTCGGCGCCTGGTGGGCCGCCGCGTCGATCGTGCGCCGGCCCGGGCCTGCGGCCGTCGCGGCCCTGCTGTGGGCCTTCTCGCCGCCGCTGCTCGTCGCCCTCGCCGAGGGCCGCCCGGCCGCCGTCATCGCCCACCTCGCCCTGCCCGTGCTCGTCGCGAGCGCCGCGCGGGCGCCGCGCTCGTGGAGCGGCACGGCCGTCGCGGGCCTCAGCGCCGCCGTGGTCGTGGCGAGCTCGCCGAGCCTGCTGCCCGCGCTCGTCGCCGCCTGGCTGGTGTGGATGCTCGCCAACCCCCGCCGCCTCGGCCGGCTCCTGACGCTGCCCGTGCCCACCGTCGCCCTGCTCGCGCCGCTCGTCTACGACCAGCTGCGCCGCGGCACGCCGCTGGGACTCCTCGCCGACCCCGGTCTGCCCGTCCCGCCCGGGCCGGTGTCGCCCGCCGGGCTGCTGCTCGGCTGGCCCGACCTCTCGCTCGCGCTCGCACCGCTCGGCGAGCTGCTGCCCGGGGTGGCGCCGGTCGCCCTCCTCATCTCGCTCGCCGCCCTCGTCGCCCCGTCGGTGCTGCTCGCGCTCGTGGGCCTCGCGCTGCCCGACGGCCGCCGGGGCGTCGTGCCGCTCGTGCTCGGAGCGCTGGGCCTCGCCACCGCCTGGGCGGTCGCCGGCATCGCCGTTGTCGTCGCGGGCGGGGGGGCCGTGCCGCTCGACACGGGGCCGGCCCTGAGCCTCGCGGGCCTCGGCCTCGCGCTCGCCGCCGCGGTCGGGCTCGACGGCATCCGGGCCGCTGCGGCACCCGCGCGCGGTGCGGCGCTCGTGGGCTCCGAGCGCCGGGGCCCCGTCGTGCTCGCGACCGCCCTGGGCCTCCTGACGGTGCTCGCCGCGAGCGCCGCCGCCGTTCCCGCCCTCTCGGCGTCGCTCGCCGGCACGTCGCCGGTCGCCGCGGGCGAGCCGCGCACCCTGCCCGCCATCATCGCCGCCGAAGCCCTGCGCGACCCCGGCGTCGGAACGATCGTGCTGACCCCCGTCGAGGCCGGGGTCGCCGCGCGCGTCGACCGCGGGGCGGGGGCCACGCTCATCGCCCAGCGCACGATCGTCGTGACGCGCGCCCTGCAGGGCGGGGCCCTCGCCCCCGAGCAGGAGGCGCTCGCCGAGCTCGTCGGCAACCTCGCGGCGCCGAGCGGCCGCGATCTCGCGAGCGCGCTCGCTGAGCTCGATGTGCGCTTCGTGCTGCTCGAGGAGGCCGCCCCCGGGGTGCCCGCCTCGACGAGCGAGGGCATGACCGCGGCCCTCGACGGCAATGCCGTGCTGACCCCCATCGGCGCGGCCGATGCGGGGCGGCTGTGGCGTGTCGTCGCCGACGACGCCGAGAGCACCGCGACGCCCGACCGACCGCTGAGCACGCCGGTCGTGCTCGGGGTGCAGCTGGGCATCCTGGCCCTCACACTGCTGCTCGCCCTGCCGACGAGCCTGCGCCCCCGGCGTGCGCGATCGGATGCCCGGCCCGACGAGGGCCCCGCGGCGACCTTCGAGGCGGGGGACGACGATGACTGAGCCCACCGCGACGACTCCGCCGAGCACCGCGCCCCGCGGGCGCTCGCTACTGCGCGCGGGCGGCCGCGCATCCCTCGCCCTGATCGCGGCGGCCGCCGCGACGGCGCTCGCGGCCGGGGTGCTGCTCGTGCCCGGCCCGAGCACGACGCCCGTGGTGCCGGCGCTCGCGGTCACGCCCGACCGCTCCGACCAGTCGCTCGTGTGCGCCGGCGGCGCGCTCGGCCTCACGCGCGGCGACGATCCGCAGGTGGCGGTCGTGGCGAGCGAGCGCCGGGTGAGTGCCGGGGAGGGCCTCGTCGAGGGCGCGCTCGCGGCGAGCGACGCCGTCGACGGCGGGGCCGCCGTCGTGACGCTGCCGCGCGAGGCGCCCGGAGCGGCGCTTGCCGCGACCGAGAGCGTGCAGCCCGACACCCCCGATGTCGCGGGGCTCGCGGCAGCCGAGTGCCTCACGCCGGGGCGCACCGCGTGGCTCGTCGGCGGCGCGACGACCGTCGGCCGCACCACCTGGATCGTGCTCAGCAATGCCGACGACGTCGACGCGGCCGTCGACCTGCGGCTGTGGGGCGACACCGGACCGATCGAGGCGCCCGGCACCTCGGGCCTCATCGTTGCCGCCGGCACGCAGCGCATCGTGCCGCTCGCGGGCCTCGCGGTCGACGAGGACTCGCCCGTCGTGCGAGTGACGAGCACGGGCGGCTCGGTCGCGGCGACGCTGCAGACGACGATCGTGCGCGGGCTGACGCCGAGCGGCATCAGCATCGTCACGCCCATCGCCGAGCCCGCCGAGCGGCACGTCATCCCGGCCCTGCCCGTGATCGCGGGCCAGTTGGCGCGCGAGCGCTCGACGGCCGACGGCGGCACCGACGGGTCGCCCGCCCTCCGGCTTCTGGCGCCAGGCGACGAGGCGGCCGTCGTGACCGTGACGCTCGTGCCCACGGCCGGAGGGGTCGGGCTCGTGACCGAGGCCCAGCTCGAGCCCGGGGTCGTGCTCGACCTGCCGGTCACCGAGCTCGCCGACGGCGAGTACGGCGTCGTCATCGAGTCGACGCAGCCCATCGTCGTCGCGGGGCGCACGAGCACCGCGGGCACGGGCGATGCGGCCGACGTCGAATGGTTCACCCCGAGCCCCGCCCTGCCCGTCGGTGCCGAGGTGCTCGTGGGTGTCGCGCCGCTCGGGCCGGGCCAGTCGGCGCTGCTGCACCTGCTCGCCCCCGCGGAGGGTGCCGAGGTCACGATCGACGGGCTGCCCGTAACGGTGCCGCCGGGAGGGATGGCCGTCGTGCCCTCGGCGGCCGACGCGGGCGTGCGCATCACCTCGAGCGGCGTCGTGCACGTGAGCGCGACCTACCGCGGCGACGGGCTGCTCGCGGGCTCGCGCGCGCTGCCGCCGCCGAGCGCGGTCGGCGCGCTCACGGTGCTGCCGTACTAGTCGGCGGCGCTGCTCACCAGTGGCGGAAGCGGTCGGGCGCGAGGTCCCATGGATCCTTGCCGATGAGCTCGCCCACCGCGCGGAACACGCAGCTCTCGACCATGAGCCGCCGGTGCCAGTCGTCCTCGCGGTGCAGGCGGCTCATCCGTTCGATGGGGATGCGGTAGAGCACCACGAGGCTCTGATCGGCCACGACGCGCCAGCGGGCGACGCCGCGCACGCCGGGCGGCTGATCGGGCATCGGCATGACGTCGATGCGCAGGGTCGCGAGCTCGTCGGGCCACAGGTCGACGAGGTAGTCGGCCGTCGACTGCACGGTCGTCTCGAACAGGTCGCGCCGCGTGTGGGCGAGCGGCAGGTGCGGGCCCGTCACGGGCGAGCGGCCCGTGCGGCCGTGGCGGGCGCGGGCCCGCGCGCTCGGCTGTCGTCCGCCCCCTCGTGCCACGCGCTCAGCCTATCGCCGGGCGGCCGAGGCCCCGCCGTATGCTGGGGGAACGATGAGCGCCCGACCGTGCAGCAAGGTGGCCTGCGGCAACGAGGCCGCGCGCACGCTCACCTACGTCTACGCCGACTCGATGGCCGTGCTCGGCCCGCTGAGCGCCCGGCCCGAACCCCACAGCTACGACCTGTGCGCGCGGCACTCCGAGCGGCTCTCGGCGCCCAACGGCTGGCAGATCGTGCGCTACAGCGCCCTCGGCGAGGTGGGCTGACCGCCCGGTACGGTAGAAGCGTGACCACCGCACCCGATCTCTCGTCATTCATCAAGGCCTACGACGTTCGCGGCCTCGTCGGCACGCAGCTCACCGACGCGGTGGTCGAGGCGCTCGGCGCCGGGTTCGCCGACGAGATCCGGGGCGAGGGCGGCGACTCCGCCCTCGAGATCGTCGTCGGCCACGACATGCGCGACAGCTCGCCCGGGTTCGCCGCCGCGTTCGCCCGCGGGGCGCAGGCGCGGGGCGCATCCGTCACCATGCTCGGCCTGTGCTCGACCGACGAGACCTACTTCGCGAGCGGCCACCTCGGGGTCGCCGCGGCCATGTTCACCGCGAGTCACAACCCCGCCACCTACAACGGCATTAAGTTCTGCCGCGCGGGCGCCCAGGGCATCAGCCTCGCGACGGGGCTCGGCAGCATCCGCGACCGGGCGCAGGCCTACCTGGCCACGGGCATCCCCGCGGTGGATGCCCCCGGCACGCTCGCGCACCGCGACGTGCTGCCCGGCTACGCCTCCTCCCTGCGCGAGCTCGTCGACCTGTCGAGTGTTCGACCCCTGCGCGTGGTCGTGGATGCCGGCAACGGCATGGGCGGGCTCACGGTGCCCGCCGTGCTCGGCACGGCCGCGGGCCTGCCCGCCCTCCCGCTCGAGATCATCCCGCTCTACTTCGAGCTCGACGGCACCTTCCCCAACCACGAGGCGAACCCGCTCGAGCCCGCGAACCTCGTCGATCTGCAGAAGGCCGTCGTCGAGCACGGGGCCGACCTCGGCCTCGCCTTCGACGGCGATGCCGACCGCTGCTTCGTCGTCGACGAGCTCGGGCAGCCCGTCACGCCGAGCGCGGTCGCCGCGATCGTGGCGCTGCGCGAGATCACGCGCGTGCGCGCCGCCGGCGAGACCGGCGACATCCGCGTCATCCACAACCTCATCACCTCGCGCGTCGTGCCCGAGACGATCACGGCGGCGGGCGCCATCCCCGTGCGCACGAAGGTGGGCCACTCGCTCATCAAGGACGTCATGCACGAGACGGGCGCCATCTTCGGCGGCGAGCACTCGGCGCATTACTACTTCCGCGACTTCTGGGGTGCCGACAACGGCATGCTCGCGGCCATGCACCTCATCGCGCAGTTCGGGCAGTACGACGGGCCGATGTCGGCGCTCGCCGCCGAGTTCACGCCCTACACCGCGAGCGGCGAGATCAACTCGACCGTCGACGATGTGCCGGCCGCCTACACGCGCATCGTCGAGGCCTTCCAGGGCCGCGGCGAGCTCGACGAGCTCGACGGCCTCACGATCTCGGGTGGCGCCCCCGACGGCTTCTGGTGGTTCAACGTGCGGCCCTCGAACACCGAGCCGCTGCTGCGCCTGAACGCGGAAGCGGCCACCGCCGAGACGATGGCCGCGATCCGCGACGAGGTGCTGGGGCTCATCCGCGCCTGAGCCGGCGCCGGATGATCCCCTCCGCCACGAGGCTGTTGATCACGAAGCCCACGCCGACGAGCCAGGTCTCACTCACGATCGAGGTCTCGCCGCCGAACAGCGACCACACGATGAGCACGAGCGCCTGGGTTCCGCCGGTGATCGCGATCGCGTAGGCGCGCGTCATCCACGCTCCGTGTGCGTCGAAGCGGCGCCGCGCGATCGCGCGCGTGGCCAGCATGAGGAACCCGAGCATCGGTACGGCGAAGACGATGCGCACGATGGCCAGCGCGAACTCCTCGGCTGGGCCGTAGAAGAAGACCGCCAGCACGATGCTCCCGAGCGCCCCGATCATGCCGGCCGGGATCAGCACGCGACCTGCGCGGCGGTGCCACGCGCGGCGACCCCGCAGCGCAGGCGAGAACTGGAACGCGCCCAGCAGGCAGTACACGCTCATCCCCACGATGTGCGCCACGATCGCCACCGTGAGCGCGGGTGACGACGGTGCGCTGGCCGGGTCGGTACCCAGCTCTTCCAGTCGCAGCACGCCTCCCAGGATGGGGAGGGCGCTGAGCAGCAGCAGACCGGTCACCGCCGGCCATCCGCTGCGCGGGCGAGCCCGTGCGGGTGCCGGCCGCATCGGAGCGGAGGTCGAGACCATGCGGGCGCTACTTCGTGACCGCGGCCGTGCGGGGCCAGGTCGCGGCGGTGCGGAGGATGTAGGCCATGATCGCCAGCTCGACCCCGATGGTGAGCACGTAGTAGAAGACGTAGTCGGCCGTCGTGCCGGCGATGTTGAAGATGATGAGCGGGATGTAGATCGACGTGAAGACCAGGTTCGTGATGCGGTTCGCCCGTGCGGGCAGCGTCGCCGAGAGCAGCACCATGAGGCCCGGCAGCGCGATGATCACGAAGAAGACGCTCATGAGGGCGCCGCTGATCTCGAACTCGAAGATGATGCCGTTGCGGATGGAGTCGATCTCGCCCGGCTGGTACAGGTGGAAGTAGTCGATGTAGAGGATGAGGAAGATCAGGCTGCCCCACGCGGCGGCGAGCTTGCCCCGCACCGACATGGGCGCGGGGTCGAGGGGCGTCGAGGTGGTCGACTGGGTGGTCGTCTGGGTGGTCATCGTTCTGCTTTCTGCTGAAGTGGTTCGTACACTGTACGTCGTACGCTGTACTATGAACCGTACGCTGTACGATTGTCAAGTCGGTCACCCATGAAGGAGTCCTGTGTCGGCACGAGAACAGCGCCCTGCCGTGTCAGACGGCGGGCTCAGCAAGGCGCGGGTGGTGGCCGAGGCCGTGCGGCTCGCCGATCGCGAGGGCGTGCACGGGCTCAGCATGCGCCGGCTGGCCACCGAGCTCGGCGCGGGAGCAATGTCGCTCTACCACTACGTCGCGAGCAGAGACGAGCTGCTCGACGCGATGGTCGACGTGGTCTTCGATGAGATCGAGCTGCTGTCGGACGACACCGACTGGAGGTCGGCGATGCGGCGGCAGGCGATGTCGGCCCGGCAGGTGCTCGCGCGCCACCCCTGGGCCATCAGCCTGATGGAGTCGCGCACGACACCGGGGCCCGCGAACGTGCGCCATCGCGAGGCCTTCACGGCCTGCCTGCGGAAGGCGGGCTTCTCGATCGTCATGGCGACGCACGCCAACTGGCTGCTCAACAGCTACGTCTACGGCTATGCGCTGCAGGAGGCGAGCCTGCCGTTCCGCACCGCCGACGAGCTCGCCGAGATGACCGACAGCGTCTACCTGCCGCAACTGCCTGCCGACGAGTTTCCGTACCTGCACGAGTCGGCAGCGGTGCTCGCCGCTGCCGGCTACGACCCGGCGGGCGAGTTCGCGTTCGGCCTCGACCTGGTGCTGGCCGCCCTCGAGCCCTTGCGAGCTGCGGAACAGTGACGATCCAGGGGGCGGATGCTCGGGTTTCGCCTGCGAGAATGGCAGGCATGAGCATCCACTCGCCCGCGCGCCCGGCCGCCCTCACCGTCGACACCCGCAACGGGGTCGCCTACAAGGTCGCCGACCTGAGCCTCGCCGAGGCCGGCCGCCACCAGATCCGCCTCGCCGAGCACGAGATGCCGGGCCTCATGAGCCTGCGCGAGGAGTTCGGGCCGCACCAGCCGCTCAAGGGTGCGCGCATCGCCGGCTCGCTTCACATGACCGTGCAGACCGCGGTGCTCATCGAGACCCTCCGCGCGCTCGGCGCCGAGGTGCGCTGGGCCAGCTGCAACATTTTCTCGACGCAAGACGAGGCGGCCGCGGCCGTCGTCGTCGGCGCGACGGGCACCCCCGAGAAGCCCGAGGGCACCCCCGTCTTCGCCTGGAAGGGCGAGACCCTCGAGGAGTACTGGTGGGCGACCCAGCAGATCTTCGACTTCGGTGCCGATGAGAGCGGCGCGGCGCAGGGCCCCACGCTCATCCTCGACGACGGCGGCGACGCCACGATGCTCGTGCACAAGGGCACCGAGTTCGAGGCCGCCGGGGTCGTTCCCGACGCGGCGGAGGGCGACAGCCACGAGTGGCGCGTCGTGCTCGAGGCGCTGCGCGAGTCGCTGCAAAGCGACCCGCAGCGCTGGACCCGCATGGGCCAGGGCATCCTCGGCGTGACGGAGGAGACCACGACGGGCGTGCACCGCCTCTACGAGCTGCACCGCGACGGCACGCTGCTCTTCCCGGCCATCAACGTCAACGACTCGGTCACCAAGTCGAAGTTCGACAACAAGTACGGCATCCGCCACTCGCTGCCCGACGGTCTCAACCGCGCGACCGACGTGCTCATGGGCGGCAAGACCGTCTTCGTGTGCGGCTACGGCGACGTGGGCAAGGGCTCGGCGGATGCGCTGCGCGGGCAGGGCGCTCGCGTCATCGTCAGCGAGATCGACCCGATCAACGCGCTGCAGGCGGCCATGGACGGCTACCAGGTGGCGCGGCTCGACGACGTCATCGGCGACATCGACATCCTCGTCACGGCGACGGGCAACGAGAACGTCGTGACGGTCGAGCAGCTGCAAGCGCTCAAGCACCTCGCGATCGTCGCCAACGTGGGCCACTTCGACAACGAGGTCGACATGGCCGGCCTCGAGGCGCTGCCGGGCGCCGAGAAGATCGAGATCAAGCCGCAGGTGCACGAGTGGCGTCTGCCGACGGGCCGCAGCATCCTCGTGCTCAGCGAGGGCCGCCTCATGAACCTCGGCAACGCCACGGGCCACCCGAGCTTCGTCATGAGCGCCTCGTTCACGAACCAGGTGCTCGCCCAGCTCGAGCTGCACACGAAGATCGCGGAGTACCCGCTCGGCGTCTACGTGCTGCCGAAGCTGCTCGACGAGAAGGTCGCCCGACTGCACCTCGACGCCCTGGGCGTGAAGCTCACCGAGCTCACCCCGCGGCAGGCGCAGTACATCGGCGTCGACCCCGCGGGGCCCTTCAAGGTCGACCACTACCGCTACTAGTCGCCTCGCCGTTCATGAGTTCTGTGCCCGACGGCACCTCGGCGCTCCTGCGCCTGGGGTACCGGATCATGATGCTGGCCGGTCGCCTGAACTGGGCCGAGCCAGAACTGCAGGGTCTGCGCCGGTTGGTGAAGCCCGGCGACGCGGTGGTCGACATCGGGGCCGCGCACGGGATGTACGCGGTCACACTCGCGCGTCTCGTCGGTGCGACGGGCACGGTGGACGCCTTCGAGCCCCACCCTCGTCAGCAACGCACCCTGCGAGGGTGGCGCCGACTGCTCTCGGCGCCGCAGATCACCGTGCACGAGGGGGCGGCGGGGCGCGAGCGCGGCACCCTGACGATGCGCCTGCCGATCGTGGTCGGGTTGCCGATCTACGGCCGCGCCCACCTCACCGAGGGCGCGGCGCCGCAGAAGCAGGGCGAGCGGGTGCGCCACTGGTCGACGCCGATCACCGCGATCGACGACTGGGCCGATGAGTCCCGCATTGGTCGGGTGAGCTTCATCAAGGCCGACGTCGAGGGATTCGAACCCCAGGTGCTCGAGGGCGCGGCGCGCACGATCAGTCGCGATCTCCCGAGCCTGCTGCTCGAGATCGAAGATCGCCACCTCGCGCGCTACGGCAATGACGCCGCCGGTGTCGTCGCCGAGATCGCGCGGCGCTGGCCCGACTACGGCATGTACACCTGGCGCGGCGGTGCCTGGGAGCGCGCAGAGGCCGTCTCTCTCGGCACGCGCAACTACCTCTTCGCGACCGACGCTGCTCTCACGCGAGCCTGAAGCCGGGGCTCAGCCCCGGTCGGGGAACCCGTGCGGCAGCGCGGCCAGCGTGGGCCGCAGCTCGTCGAGCCGCGCGCGCTCGAGCTGCAGCGCGGTCGCCTCGCGGCCCCGGCGCAGCGCCGCGACGGCGGCGAGGAAGAGCTCGGGGTCGCCGCCGGGCACGGGTGACACGAACAGCGCCGCCTCGGTCGCAAGGTCGCGCGCGATGCGCTCCCGCGTCGCGGGCAGGTGCCCGGCGGCCTGCCGCAGGAACTGCGCGATGCGGCGCGCGAGCGGGTCGGGCAGGCGGGCGACGTCGGCGGTGGATGCCCATTCCGTCAGCTCCACGGGAACCCCGTAGACGGGCGCGCTCACCGCGCCCACCCGCTCGTACTGGCTGTAGGTGCCCGCGAGCAGATCGCCGAGCCGCTTGGCGCGGGTGTTGAGCATGGCGACGACGACCGCGAGCCCGCCGAAGGTGAAGACGATCTCGAACACGCCCACGAAGGCGCGGATGACCGCGTGCCGGAAGTCGATCGCGCCGCCGTCGTCGCGCACGATACGGTCGCCGAGCGCGAGCCGCCCGAGCGACTTGCCCTGCGCGACCGTCTCGACGCCCGCGGGCAGCAGCACGAGGCCCAGCACGATGCAGCCGATCGTGATGGCCGTCGTGAGCTCGTCGGGTACCCCGACGGCGGCGGCGGCTGAGAGCGAGAGCCACACGAGCAGCCCCGTGGCGATGCTGTAGACGAGGTAGTCGATGATTCCGCCGGCCATGCGCAGCACGACGCTCGTCGCGCGCAGCTCGAGGGCGACGGCCTCACCCGTCAGCAGCTCGGGCTGGTCGTCGAACGACGGGTCGGTCGAACTCATGCGACATCTCCTGGGCTCACCATGCGATCATCTCAACAGATGGATCTCGACGCCTACTCAACAGCCCACGCCGCCGAATGGGACCGGCTGCGCGACCTGTCGCGCCGTCGCCGGTTCGCGGGCCGCGACGCCGACGAGCTCATCGAGCACTACCAGGCCGGCGCCACGCAGCTCTCGGCCATCACGACGAGCGCGGGCCAGGTGTCGCAGGCGGCCGCACTGAGCGTGCTGCTGTCGCGCGCCCGGCTGCGCTTCACGGGCGCGACGGCCGAGCCGCTCGCCCAGCTGGCCCGCTTCGCGACGCGCGAGGTGCCGGCGGCGCTGTACCGCATCCGGTACCTGACGCTCGTCGTCGCCGCGGTGTTCGTGATCGTCGCGAGCCTCTACGCGGTCTGGGTCGCCACGACGCCGGGCGTGCTCGCAGCGCTGGGGCCGTACGACGACCTGCGGCGCTACGCCGAGGAGGACTTCGTCGGCTACTACAGCGCCTCGAGCGAGGCCGTCTTCGGCCTGCAGGTGTTCAGCAACAACGCGTGGATCGCCGCGCAGTCGGTCGCCTTCGGCATCACGGGCATCTACGTGCCGTTCGTGGTGCTGCAGAACGCGCAGGGCATCGGCATCAGCGCGGGCATCATGGCCGAGTTCGGGCGGCTCGACGTGTTCTTCCTGAGCATCCTGCCCCACGGCCAGCTCGAGATCTACGCGATCTTCGTCGCCGCTGCGGGCGGCCTCATGATCTTCTGGGCCTGGGTCGCGCCGGGCCCGCGCACGCGCCTGCAGGCGCTCGCCGAGGACGGCCGCGCGCTGTTCTCGATCATCGGCGGTCTCGTCGCTGCGCTGCTCGTGAGCGGCATCATCGAGGGCTACGTGACGCGGCAGGAGTGGCCCGATGTCGTGCGCATCGGCATCGGTACGGTCGCGCTCGTCGCCTTCCTGCTGTACCAGTGGATGCTCGGGGGCCGGGCCTTCCGCGACGGCGAGACGGGCGACCTCGACCCGTTCAGCCGCGGCGCGCGCGTCGTCGTCGGCGACTGACCCGCGGGCCTACAGCCGCCCGGCCGCCTTGTACGCGAGGTACCGGTCGGCGACGGCGGGCGGCAGGTCGAGCGGAGCCGCGCTGACGACGTCGCCTCCGAGCCGGCGCACGGCGGCGGCGACGCGCTCGGCGTCGAGCAGGGCGCGCTCGGCGGCGGCCGCGCGGTAGACCGCGGCGCGGTCGTCGCGCTCGCCCGCAGCCTCGAGCAGCGCCGGGTCGGTGACGGCCGCGACGAGCACGAGGTGCCGTGTCGTGAGCTGCGGCAGCATCGCGAGCAGCGAGCGCGTGGCTCCGGGCGATTCGAGCGGCACGCAGAGGACCACGAGCGAGCGCTGCGTCGTCATCGAGCGCACGAGGCCCGGCACGGCCGTGTAGTCGGTCTCGATGAGCTCGGGATCGATGGGCGCCATGGTCTCGACGAGCTTCGCGAGCAGGTCGGCCCCGCGTGCGCCCTGCACGCGACCGCGCACCCGGCGGTCGAACACGGCGACGTCGACGCGGTCGCCCGCGCGATCGGCGAGGGCCGAGAGCAGCAGGGTCGATTCGAAGGCCGTGTCGAGGCGCGTCTCGTCGGCGATGCGCGCGGCGGCCGTGCGCCCCGAGTCGACGACGACCACGACATGCCGGTCGCGCTCGGGCCGCCACGTGCGCACCATGAGCGTCTGGCCGGGCCGGCCGTCGGGGCCCGGTCCGCCCGAGCGCCTCGCGGTCGCGCGCCAGTCGATCGAGCGCACGTCGTCGCCGCGCACGTACTCGCGCAGGCTGTCGAACTCGGTGCCCTGGCCGCGCACCATGACGCTCGTGCGGCCGTCGAGCTCGCGCAGCCGTGCGAGCCGCGAGGGCAGGTGCTTGCGGGCGGCGAACTCGGGCAGCACCGTGATCGTTCCGGGCAGCCGGATGCTCACCTGACGCTCGGCGAGCCGCAACGGCCCGCGCGACCGCACCGTCACGAGCGCCGTGCGGCGCTCGCCCCGGCGCCACGGCGTGAGCCGCGTGACGATGGCACGACGCTCGCCGGGCGGCACGAGCAAGGGCTGGCGCGAGGGCGCGGCTCCCGCCGAGGGCTCCCACGCGTCGCGGATGGCGCCGCGCAGCGGGCGCCGCGAGGGGTTGGTAACGAAGAGCGTCGCGGTGGCCGTCTCGGTCAGCCGCACCCGGGCATCCGTCTGCCGCTGCAGGCGCAGTGCGCGCGGCGATGCCGCAAGCGCCAGGTCGAGGCCCGCGAGCCCCGTGCACAGCACGAGCCAGCCGACGAGCACGAGCGCCGGGCTCGCGACGGGCGCGAGCGCGACGACGGGCACGACGCCGAGGGCGACGAGCAGCACGAACCAGCCGGTGACCGCCATCGCTACAGCGGCACCTGCACCTGGCTGACGATCGCACGCAGGATGGTGTCGGCCGAGACGCCCTCGAGCTCGGCTTCGGGCCGCAGCGCGATACGGTGGCGCCAGACGGGCAGCAGCATCGCCTGCACGTGGTCGGGCGTGATCGCCTCGGCGCCCTGCAGCCAGGCCCAGGCCTTGGCCGCGGCGAGCAGCGCGGTCGTGCCGCGCGGGCTCACGCCGAGCTTCACCGAGGGGCTCTGCCGCGTCGCGCGCGCGAGGTCGACGAGGTAGCCCAGCAGCTCGGCCGAGGCGCGCACCTGCCCGACAGCGGCGCGCGCGGCCGTGATCTGCTCGGCCGCCACGACGGCGGTGACGCCGGCGGCGGCGAGGTCGCGCGGATTGAAGCCGTCGGCGTGCCGCTGCATGACCTCGACCTCGGCGTCGCGCGCCGGCAGGTCGAGCACGAGCTTGAGCAGGAAGCGGTCGAGCTGCGCCTCGGGCAGCGTGTACGTGCCCTCGTACTCCACGGGGTTCTGGGTCGCCGCGACCATGAACGGGTGCGGCAGGGGGTGGGTCTCGCCGTCGATCGTGACCTGGCGCTCCTCCATCGCCTCGAGCAACGCCGACTGCGTCTTCGGGGGCGTGCGGTTGATCTCGTCGGCGAGCAGGATGTTCGTGAACACCGGCCCGCGGCGGAACTCGAAGTCGCCCGCCTTCGCGTCGTACACGACCGAGCCCGTCACGTCGCCCGGCATGAGGTCGGGCGTGAACTGCACGCGCGTCGTGCGCAGGTCGAGCGCGGCGCTCAGCGAGCGCACGAGCAGCGTCTTGGCGACGCCGGGCACGCCCTCGAGCAGCACGTGGCCGCCCGTCAGCAGGGCGACGATGAGGCCGCTCACGGCGGCATCCTGGCCGACGACGGCCTTGCCGACCTCGGTGCGCACGCGCCCGAAGGCGGCGCGGAGGTCGGTGCTGGTCAGCGGATCTGTGCTGGTCATGCGTCCATTCTTCCGGTCGGAGCGGGCGGTGGTGCGGTGGGGGCCAGGTCGTCGAGGCCGACGCGGCGCGCGATGTGCGCCTCGAGCTCGAGCAGCCGGTCGCTCAGCTCGACGAGCTCGCGGTCGTTCGCGGGCTCGAGATCGATGAGCAGCGTGCGCAGCGCGGCCGGGTCGCGGCCCGTGATCCCCGCGACGGCGGAGACGATGTCGTCGACCCCGGCGCCGCGCCCGAGGGCGAGCCCGTCGGCGATGCGCCGCAGCGTGCCGACGCGCAGCGCGTCGAGGGCCCGCAGCCGTGAGCCCTCGCGGGCGTACAGCCGCGCGCGGCCCTCCATGGTCTCGGTCGTCTTGACGACGACGGGCAGGTTCTCGATGACGACGGGCCCGAAGCGCCGCCCCCGCCAGAACGCCGCGGCGAGCCCGGCGAGCACGGCGAGCCAGGCCACCGGGTTGACCCAGTCGGGCGTGAGCTCGGCCGCGGTCGGCGCGGTCAGATCGGCCGGCGTCGGCTGGTACCAGACGAGGGTCGGATGCTCGCCGAGCAGCCCGAGCGCGAGCGCGGCATTGCCGGCCCGCGTGATCTCGCCGTTCTGCAGCACGCTGCCCGCGCCGAGCACGCTCACCTGCCTGCCGTCGACGTCGAGCCGCACGAGGCCCGCGCCCGTCTCGCCCGCGTCGAAGCACACCTCGCCGTCGAGCGTGCTGTAGCCGATGCCCGTGGCCCGGATGCTCTCGGCCCGCTGCGCGGCCGGCACCGAGCACCCCGCCTCGAGCTCGATCGCGTCGCCGCTCTCCGTCAGCGGTGCGGCGGTGAGGGCGTCGATGCGCAGGGCGTCGAGCGCCGGCTGCGAGGGCTCGGCGATCACGAGGTGGTCGGCGACCCCGAGCAGGCGCGGCCACCGCTCGGCGTCGAGGATCGCGCGGGTGTCGCCCACGAACAGGGTCGTGCCGGACGTCTCGGCCGCGGTGAGCGCGTCGTCGAGCCGTCCCACGACGACGACCTCGATGCCCGCGTCGCGCAGCACCTCGACGACGGCGCGCGAGCCCGCGGGTGCCGACTCCTCGGCGCCCCAGCGCTCAGCCTCGCGCGTCGCGCCGTTGAGCG
>LNFD01000187.1 GCA_001464255.1 Actinomycetales bacterium Ga0077552
GTTTTCACCCTCGTCACCCGTACTTGTGCGGCGGCATTCGGGCGCGTCTGCTGCGCCGCCAGATAGGCCGCGGCGCCGCTGCCACTCACACTCCACTGGTCAGTGGGCGAGGAGAACAGCCTGTCTGCGGCGGCCGCGACATCGACGCCGAGTGGCAAGTGAGCGCTGAACGCGAGTCGGCGATCAAGTACGCAGAACACGAACGTGATCCCGTGAGTAGCGACGACCGAGTGCTCGTCAACTGACTGCATCGCGAGCCTCATCTTTGCGAGCACGTTCGGGAGGGTTGAGCGGCCCATGGACGGCAGGGTGTGAAACCACAACCCGGAAACACCCTCTCGCGCGAGCTTCTCGAAGTCTTTGCGAAAACTCTCAACCTG
>LNFD01000188.1 GCA_001464255.1 Actinomycetales bacterium Ga0077552
CGCCCGCGAAAGGGGATCGTCGTAGACCGTGAGATCGAGTCGAGCACCTACCGGGCGTGTGCCTGACTGCTGGTACTGCTGGCGCGTCGGCACTTCGATCGAGTAGTAGAGGCCAAGCTCTTCAAGAACGTGGCACATGACGATTTTCGATTCTTGCTCTGAGACCCGGTCTCGGTCGTTGCTCGTCAGCGGCAGCAGCAAGCCCACCTCGCGAGAGTCACCCTCAAACACAGCCCACAACCGCTCGCAGACTCGAGCGACGAGTTCGTCAATACCGTGCTTATCCACCGACCCATTGTTGTTGCCCTTCGGGTCTCGAGGAAGAGCCGACTTAGACTGACCACCGTGGCGCAGACAGAGCAGTGGATGCGGGCGCTCGCCGATGCGCATCGCCCCGACACCGACCCCGCCGAGTGGGCGCGCTTCGCGGCCCGCGTCGAGGCGGAGGCTCCGCGCCTGACGAGCCTGCTCACGCGCATCTACGGCGCCGGCCTGCACCTCGACACCGAGCTCGCCGCGCTCGTCGACCTGCTCGCGACCTCGTGGCAGCAGCGCCCCGCCGAGCTGCGGGCGCTCGACGACGCGCGCCTCGCCGACCCCGACTGGTTCCAGTCGAACCAGATGCTCGGGGGCGTCTGCTACGTCGACCGCTACGCCGAGAACCTCGACGGCGTGCGCGCGCGCATCCCGTACTTCAGAGAACTGGGCCTGACCTATCTGCACCTCATGCCGCTCTTCGCGGCGCCGGAGGAGAACAGCGACGGCGGCTACGCCGTGTCGAGCTACCGCGCCGTGAACCCGGCCCTCGGCGACATGGAGCAGCTGCAGAGCCTCGCGGCCGAGCTGCGCGCGAACGGCATCGTGCTCGTGCTCGACTTCATCTTCAACCACACCTCGAACGAGCACGAGTGGGCCCGGCGCGCCATCGCGGGCGATCGCGAGTTCGAGAACTACTACTGGGTCTTCGACGGCCGCGAGCAGCCCGACGCCTTCGAGGCGACGGTGCGCGAGATCTTCCCCGACGACCACCCGGGCAGCTTCGTGCCCTTCCCCCGCCGCGACGGCACCGTGCCCAGCCACGCCGAGGCCGAGCGCTGGATCTGGGCGACCTTCCACACCTTCCAGTGGGATCTCAACTACTCCAACCCCGCCGTGCTGCGCGCGATGGCGGGCGAGATGCTCTTCCTCGCCAACCAGGGCGTCGACATCCTGCGTATGGACGCCGTCGCCTTCATCTGGAAGCAGCTCGGCACCAGTTGCGAGAACCTGCCCGAAGCCCACCTGCTCATCCAGGCCTTCACGGCGGCTCTGCGCATCGCGGCGCCCGCCGTCATGTTCAAGAGCGAGGCGATCGTGCACCCCGACCAGGTCGTCGAGTACATCTCGGTCGACGAGTGCCGCATCAGCTACAACCCGCTGCAGATGGCCCTCATCTGGAACTCGCTGGCCACGCGCGATGCCCGGCTATTGCAGCAGGCCCTCGACCGCCGCCACAATCTGCCCGAGGGCACCGCGTGGGTCAACTACGTGCGCAGCCACGACGACATCGGCTGGACCTTCGCCGACGAAGACGCCGCCGAGCTCGGCATCGACGGCTTCGAGCACCGGCGGTTCTTGAACAGCTTCTTCGTCAACCGGTTCCCCGGCAGCTTCGCCCGCGGCATCCCCTTCCAAGACAACCCGAAGACGGGCGACTGCCGCATCTCGGGTACGACGGCCTCGCTCGCGGGCCTCGAGGCGGGCGATGCCGGAGCGATCGGCCGCATCCTGCTCGCCCACTCGATCGTGCTCTCGACCGGCGGAATCCCCCTGCTCTACCTCGGCGATGAGGTCGGCCAGCTCAACGACCCCCACTGGGCCGACGAGCCGGGCCCGGCCGACCTACCCCGCCGACCGCTACGCGCAGCGCACCGACTCCTCCACCGACGCTGGCCGCATCTATTCGGGGCTGCAGCACCTCATCGCGGTGCGCCGCGCGACCCCGGAGTTCAGCGGCGGCACCCTCATCGGCTTCGACACGAAGAACCCGCACGTGCTCGGCTACCAGCGACCGAGCTCCAATGGCCCGGTGGTCTGCTTCGCCAACGTCGCCGACGAGCCACAGACCATCGCCGCGCTCACCCTCTCGGGCCTGCCCGCCACGATGACCGACCTGCTGACGGATGCCCGCCACGACCTGCGCGCCGACCTCACCCTGCCCGCCCACGGCGTGGTCTGGCTGCGCGGCTAGGCTGAATGGGCGCGGCCACGAGCCGCGCATCCCGATTCCCGTGCTCATCAGCACACTGCCCCAAGGAGGCCGCCGCCGTGCCCGCAGAGAACCTGACCCGCGTCGAAGCGCACGAGCGCAAGGCCATCGTCGAGACCGAGGGCTACGACGTCTCGCTCGACCTGACCACGGGTGACGAGGTGTTCCGGTCGACGTCGACCGTGACCTTCTCAGCCACCGCGGGCGCGAGCACCTTCATCGACGCGATCACGCGCACGGTGCACAGCGTCACCCTCAACGGCCTCGAGCTCGACGCGGCGGCCGTGGCCGACGGCACGCGCATCCAGCTCGACGGGCTCGCCGAGCAGAACGTGCTCACGGTCGTGGCCGACCACGAGTACACGAACTCGGGCGAGGGCCTGCACCGCTTCGTCGACCCCGTCGATGGCGAGGTCTACCTCTACTCGCAGTTCGAGGTGCCCGACAGCCGTCGCGTGTTCGCGGTCTTCGAACAGCCCGACCTGAAGGCGACGTTCCGCTTCACCGTGACCGCCCCGGCCAGCTGGGTCGTCGTCTCCAACTCCCCCGTCGAGAGCCGCACCGAGAACGGCGACGCCGCCACGACCGTGTTCGCGCCGACCAAGCGCATCTCGAGCTACATCACGGCGATCATCGCGGGCCCCTGAGCAGCGACGGCAGCAGCATCCCGCTCGGCATCTACGCCCGCGCGAGCCTCTTCGAATACCTCGACGCCGACTACATCTTCGACATCACGCGCAAGGGCTTCGCCTACTTCGAGTCGAAGTTCGGCGTCGCCTACCCCTTCGAGAAGTACGACCAGCTCTTCGTGCCCGAGTTCAACGCGGGGGCCATGGAGAACGCCGGAGCCGTGACCTTCACCGAGGTCTACGTCTTTCGCAGCAAGGTGACTGATGCGGTCAAGGAGCGCCGCGTCGTCACGATCTTGCACGAGCTCGCCCACATGTGGTTCGGCGACCTCGTCACCATGAAGTGGTGGAACGACCTGTGGCTCAACGAGTCGTTCGCCGAGTGGGCGTCGACGATCGCCACCGCCGAGGCCACCGAGTGGCACGAGGCCTGGACGACGTTCCAGGCCATGGAGAAGAGTTGGGCCTACCGGCAAGACCAGCTGCCGAGCACCCACCCCGTCGTCGCGACCATCAACGACCTGGAAGATGTGCAAGTCAACTTCGACGGCATCACCTACGCCAAGGGCGGCAGCGTGCTCAAGCAGCTCGTCGCGTGGGTGGGGCAAGACGCCTTCTTCGCGGGCGTCGGCCAGTACTTCCAGAAGCACGCCTGGGGCAACACCGAGCTCACCGACCTGCTGAGCGAGCTCGAGGCCACGAGCGGTCGTGAACTCTCGACGTGGTCGCAGCTGTGGCTCGAGACGGCGGGCGTCAACACCCTGCGCCCCGAGCTGACGGTCGACGAGGCCGGCGTCATCACGAGCTTCGCCGTGCTGCAGAGCGCGCACCCCGACTACCCGACGATCCGCCCGCACCGCATGGCCATCGGCTTCTACGAGCTGCAGGATGGTGCGCTCACGCGCACCCACCGCCTCGAGCTCGACGTCGACGGCACCCGCACCGAGGTGCCCGAGCTGGTCGGGATGCCGCGCCCGTCGCTCATCCTGCTCAACGACGACGACCTCGCGTACGCGAAGATCCGCCTCGACGACGACTCGCTCGCCGTCGCCATCGAGCACCTGAGCAAGATCGAGAACCCCCTCGCGCGCTCGCTCGTGTGGGGCTCGGCCTGGGATTCGACGCGCGACGCCGAAACCGCCCCGCGCGACTACGTGCGCCTCGTGCTCGGCAACATCGCCACCGAGACCGAGTCGACCACCGTGCGCACGACCCTCACGCAGCTGCTGACCGTGGCCCGCATGTACGTCGAGCCCACCGCGCGCCCGGGCATCATCGCCGAGATCGGCGACGCCCTGTGGTCGCTCGCGCAGAGCGCCGAGGCCGGCAGCGACAGCCAGTTCCAGTTCGTGAAGTTCTTCGCCAACGTCGCCAGCACCCCCGCCCATGTCGAGACGCTGCGCGGCCTACGCGACGGCTCGATCACGCTGGAGGGCGTCGAGATCGACACCGACCTCGAGTGGGAGCTGCTGGAGGGCCTGGCGCTCAACGGCGCAGCATCCCGCAGCGAGATCGAGGCCGCGCTCGAGCGCGACAACACCTCGAACGGCCAGCAGGCCGCCGCCCGTAGCGCCGCCGCCCTGCCGAGCGCCGACGACAAGCGCGCCGCCTTCGACTCGCTCGTGGCGAGCGACCAGCTGCCGAACGTCGTCGTGCGCATGACGACGATGGGCTACACGCACGTCAACGACCCGGCCTCGCTCGAGGGGCTCGTGCAGCCGTACTTCGACGCGCTCACCGACGTCTGGTCGAGCCGCACGCACGCGATCGCCGAATACATCGTGCTGGGTCTGTACCCGTCACCGCTGGCCTCGGAGGAACTCGTGGATGCGACGCGCGCGTGGCTCGACGCCAACAGCGACGCGGCCCCCGCGCTGCGGCGCCTCGTCACCGAGAACCTCGCGGGCGTCGAGCGCGCGCTGGCCGCGCAGGCGCGCGACCGGGTGTAGCCGATGATGCTGACGACCGGCACCGACGACGGCACGGGAGTCGACTGGGCTGCCGCCTGGCGCGGCATCACCGACTTCCTGACCACCTACGAGGCGCCGTTCCGCATCGTCGGCGTCATCGTCGGCGCGGTGGTGCTGCGCTGGGTGCTCGTCGTCGTGATCCGCCGGGTCGTCGACCGCGTCGTCTCGGGGGTGAAGAAGGCGCAGAACGTCGACGACACCGTCGAGCTCAGCGCCTCGCCGCTGCACGCCGTGCGGGTCGTGCAGCGCACGCGCACGATGGGCACGGTGCTCAACAACCTCGTCACCTGGTCGATCGTGGCCGTCGCGTTCGTGCTCGTGCTCGGCGAGCTGAACTTCTCGGTCACGGCGCTCATCGCCTCGGCGGGCATCTTGGGCGCGGCCCTCGGTTTCGGCGCCCAGAACGTCGTGAAAGACATGCTCAACGGGCTCTTCATGGTCTTCGAAGACCAGCTCGGCGTCGGCGACATCGTCGAACTGCAGTCGACGCAGGGGCCCGTGGGGGGCGTGGTCGAGAGCGTTGGCGTGCGCGTGACCCAGGTGCGCGACGTCGGCGGAGTGCTCTGGTACGTGCGCAACGGCGAGATCATCAACGTCGGCAACAAGTCGCAGGGCTGGGCGCGCGTCATCATCGATCTGCCCGCCCCCTACACCTCTGATGTCGACGAGGTGCAAGAGGTCATGCTCGCCACGGCGAATGCCATGGCCGACGAGCCCGAGTACAAGCGCAAGGTGCTCGAGCCGCCCGAGATCTGGGGCATCGAATCGATCTCGGCCGAAGCGCTCGTCATCCGCCTCGTCATGAAGGTGCGCACGGCCGACCAGTTCGACATCGCGCGCGCCCTGCGCCTGCGGCTCAAGCTCGCCCTCGACCAGCTCGGCGTCGCGGTGCCCTCGCTCAACCGCATCGTCATGGACGGCATCGACGCGCGTGAGGCCGTGCGCGGAAGCCGCCGGCCCGTCACGCCGCCGGAAGACAGCGACCTGTGACCGAGGCACCCACGTTCTACGAGCAGGTGGGCGGCCACGAGACCTTCGAGCGTCTCGTGCGCCGGTTCTACGAGGGCGTCGCGGCCGACCCGGTGCTCAAGCCGATGTACCCCGACGACGACATGGAGGGCGCCATCTGGCGCCTCACCGCCTTCCTCGAGCAGTACTGGGGCGGCCCGGGAACGTACAGCGAGCAGCGCGGGCACCCGCGGCTGCGCATGCGCCACAACCCCTTCCATGTGAATCCGGATGCCCGCGACCGCTGGCTGGGCCACATGCGCGCCGCCGTGCTCAGCCTCGCGCTGCCCCCTCTGCTCGAGGCGACCCTGTGGGATTATCTGGAGCGAGCCGCCTTCGCCATGGTCAACACGTTCGAGGAGACACCGTGACCGACCCCGCCCCGTACACCCAGCCCGACCCGTACACGCGAGACACCCCCGTCGCGCAGTTGCGCGCCCCCGAGGGCACCGACCCGAACACGCCGTGGATCTGGCTGATCATCTTCCTGCCGCTGCTGCCCAGCCTCGGGCTGTTCTTCTTCGACTGGTCGAGCTTCGTCGACGCGCTGCTCGCCGACCCGACCGGGTTGGGCGCCTACAGCGTCATCTTCTCGCCCGGCTACCTCGCGATCACCGCCCTGGGCTGGATCACGACCGGGCTCATCATCTGGTTCCTGCAGCGCCGCGGCGTGCCCCAGCCGTTCCACTGGGCCTGGATCTTCCTGACCTTCGTCGTCAGCTACGCCGTCTACACGATCGGCCGCTCGGTCGTCGCGCACCGGCGCACCGGTCGGGGTCTCGCCCCGATGTGGGTGACGATCGCCACGATCGTCGCCTCGTTCGTCGTCGGCATCGTGATCGCGATCGTCATCACGCAGCTCGTCTTCGATGCCGTGCTCATGATGCCGCTCGCCCCCTGACGACCATGACCGAACGACGCAGCGACGCCATCATCGTCGGGGCCGGCCTCGCCGGTCTCGTCGCAGCAGCTGAACTGGTGGATGCGGGCAAGCGCGTCACGATCGTCGACCAGGAGCCCGAGGCCACGTTCGGCGGTCAGGCGTGGTGGTCGTTCGGCGGGCTGTTCCTGGTCGACAGCCCCGAGCAGCGTCGGATGGGCATCCGCGATTCGATCGAGCTCGCCCGCCAGGACTGGGCCGGCACCGCCGGGTTCGACCGGCCGGAGGACGACCAGGCGCGGGCGTGGGCGGATGCGTACCTCGAGTGGGCCGCGGGCGAGAAGCGCGCCTGGCTGAAGCAGAAGGGCATCGGCCTGTTCCCGGTCGTCGGCTGGGCAGAGCGCGGCGGCGACACGGCCACCCGGCACGGCAACTCGGTGCCCCGCTTCCACATCGTGTGGGGCACGGGCCCGGCGATTCTCGAGCCGTTCATCGCGACGGTGCGGCGGGGGGTGGATGCCGGCCTCGTCACCCTGCTCTTCCGTCACCGGGTCGACGCGCTGACCGTCACCGACGGGCGCGTGGTCGGCGTCAGCGGCAGCGTGCTCGCCCCCGACAGCGCGGAGCGCGGCGCGCCCTCGAACCGCGACGAGGTCGGCGAGTTCGCCCTCGAGGCCGACGCCGTCGTCATCGCCACGGGCGGCATCGGGGGCAACCACGACCTCGTGCGCGCCGCGTGGCCCGAGCGGCTCGGCACTCCCCCGCAGCACATGGTGAGCGGCGTGCCCGCGCACGTCGACGGCCGCGGACTCGGCATCGCCGAAGCGGCCGGCGCGCGGCTGATCAACGGCGACCGCATGTGGCACTACGTGGAGGGCATCCAGAACCACTCGCCGGTGTGGGCGAAGCACGGCATCCGCATCCTGCCCGGACCATCGAGCCTGTGGCTCGACGCGACCGGCCGCCGCCTGCCCACCCCGCTCTTCCCCGGCTTCGACACGCTCGGCACCCTCGCGCACCTTCGGACCACGGGCTACGACCACAGCTGGTTCGTGACGACCCAGTCGATCATCGAGAAGGAGTTCGCGCTCAGCGGCAGCGAGCAGAACCCCGACCTCACCGGGCGCAGCGTGCGCGAGCTGCTGCGGCAGCGTCTCGGCAAAGGCGCCACAGGCCCGGTCGAGGCGTTCAAGGAGAAGGGCGCCGACTTCATCGTCGCCGCCTCGGTCGACGAGCTGGTCACCCGCATGGCGGCCCTCGAACCGGATGCCCCGCTCGACGTCGCCCGCGTGCGCGACGAGATCGCCGCGCGCGACCGCATGCTCGACAACGCGTTCGGCAAAGACGCCCAGCTCACGGCCATTCGCGGCGCGCGGAAGTACCGGGGCGACAGGCTCATCCGCGTCGCGCCGCCGCACCGGTTGACCGACCCCAAGCACGGCCCGCTCATCGCCGTGCGGCTGCACGTGCTGACCCGCAAGAGCCTCGGCGGCATCCAGACCGACCTCGACTGCCGCGCGCTCGACGCGTCGGGCTCACCGATCGAGGGGCTCTACGCGGTCGGCGAAGCGGCCGGGTTCGGGGGCGGCGGCGTGCACGGCTACCGCTCGCTCGAAGGAACCTTCCTCGGCAGCTGCCTGCACACCGGCCTGCGGGCCGGGCGCGCGATCGCGCGGGGCTAACCGGCGATCGACCAGGCGCTCTGCTTGACGAGCACGTGCCCGCGCGCGGTGCTCAGGCGAATCCAGGGGCCCGTCGCGAACTGCTGCACCAGGTCGTCCCCGATAAACCCGAGGCTCTCCAGCGCGAAAGCCGTGCCGGCCGGCAGGTGCTCGGCCTCGGGCAGGGGCCGGCCCCACACCTCGCTGCGCACGCGGTGCACGATCTGCTCGCCCGTGCCCTCCGGAATCGCCGTCGCGACCTCCTCGATGCCCGCGCGGGCCGCCGCCGCGAAGCCCGTCGGCACGAGCGGGGCCATCCGCTGCCAGCCGCCACGCGGCGGCGAGATGCCCGCCCACACGATCGTGCTCACCGCTGCCGGCAGGCCGATCGCGACCGGGGTCGACGGGTCGGCGCCCTGCGTGATCGCCGCGAGCGCGGCATCCACCCGCACCTGCAGCGACCGGATGGGCACCACGACATCGAACGCACCCTCGGCCAGTGCCAGCGTACGCAGCCCGAGCACGGTGGGCCCGCGGTCGAGCAGGCCCTTCGGCGTGATGACGGCGACGTACACGGCGAGCACGCCGCTGTCGGCGATGAGCCGCACGGCGCCGGCCTCGTCGAGGCGCACGGCACGGCCCAGCAGCACCGAGAGATCGTGCGCGGCGGGGAGGGAGGAGAGGGTGAACGAGGCGTTCATCGCTCATAGACTACGCGGGTGACAGACGCCCCCCGCGACCCCGTCGCCACTGAGCCCATGGTCGGCAACCCCGTTGCCGACATGCTGGCCGCCCTGACGCTCACCGACACCGAGGCGCGCACGCGGGAGGACATCTTCACGGCGCCGAGCCTGTGGACCCCGCAGCGCCGCGTCTTCGGCGGCCAAGTCGCCGCGCAAGCGGTGCTCGCGGCGATGCGCACGGTCGAGGCCGACCGCTTCATCCACTCGATGCACGGATACTTCCTGCGCCCCGGCGACGACGAGCAAGCGATCACGTTCTCTGTCGACCGCATCCACGACGGCCGCTCGTTCTCGACGCGGCGCACGCAGGCGTACCAGAACGGCGCGCCGATCCTCTCGATGATCGCCAGCTTCCAAGACGTCGACCCCGGCCTCGAGCACCAGGCGACGATGCCCGCCGGCATCCCCGACCCCGACGAGCTGCCGAGCGCGCGCGAGATCCTCGGCCCCATCGACCACCCCGTCGCGCAGTACTGGGCGAACAGCCGGCCGTTCGATCTGCGCCACGTCGAGGACCCGATCTACTTCGCCCCCGGTCCCGAGGCGGTCGCCCACCAGGCGGTCTGGTTCCGCACGACGGCGCCGCTGCCCGACGACGAGAACCTGCACCGCGCGGCGCTCGCCTACGCGAGCGACTACACGATCCTCGAACCCATCCTGCGCCGCCACGGGGCGACCTGGGCGACGCCGGGGCTCAAGATGGCGAGCCTCGACCACGCGATGTGGTGGCATCGCTTCGCGCGCGTCGACGACTGGCTGCTCTACGTGCAGGAGTCGCCGAGCGCGCAAGGCGGTCGCGGGCTGTCGCAAGGGCGCATCTTCACGCGCGAGGGCCTGCTCGTCGCGAGCGTCGCGCAAGAGGGAATGGTGCGCATCCCCGGGGTCTGAGCTCGCCGCTAGCATCGTCGCGTGCGCCTCGCCCCCGACCTGCCCGCCGATCGGCTCGACCGCTCCCGCTTCGAGCTGGTCGTCGACGAGCGGTTCACGGGCACCGAGCTGGACCCCGAGCGGTGGATCGACCACTACCTGCCGCAGTGGAGCACCCCCGACCGCTCGGCCGCGCGGTACGCGCTCGGGCCCGAGGGGCTCACGCTGCGCATCGACCACGACCAGCCCGCGTGGAGCCCCGAGTACGACGGAGAGCTGCGCGTCTCGAACCTGCAGACCGGCGTGCGGTCGGGAGCGGTCGGCAGCGGCGCGGGCCAGCATCCCTTCCGCGAGGGCCTCGTCGTGCGCACCGCGCAGCCCGAACGGCGCTTGTGGCTGCCGCACCACGGGCTCATCGAGGTTCACCTGCGACCCAGCACGCACCCCCGCGCGCTCACGGCGCTGTGGCTCATCGGGTTCGAGCACGAGCCCGAGCAGTCGGGCGAGCTCTGCATCGTCGAGCTCTTCGGGCGCGACGTCGAGCCTCACGGCGCGGCGAGGGTCGGCCTGGGCATCCACCCCTTCGGCGACCCCGCGCTGCGCGACGACTTCGTGCAGGTGCCGGTGGCCGGCGACGTGCGGGCGGGGCGCACCTACTCCGTCGAGTGGATGCCCGGCACGGCGCGCTTCTTCATCGACGACGTGCTAGTGGCCGAGGCCGACCAGTCGCCCGCCTACCCCCTGCAGCTCATGCTCAACCTCTACGAGCTGCCCGACGGCACGCCGCGCGACCCCGCCGACTACCCGCTCGAGGCCACCGTGGCCTGGGTGCGAGAGTGGCGCCGCGTCACGCGCTGACGGCCGAGAGGTGCTCGTGCACGGCGAGCCAGCGGCCCTCGCGGCGGGCGAAGACGATCGTCTCGCGCTCGTCGACCTCGGTGGTCTCACCGCCGAGCTCGATCGCCGAGT
>LNFD01000189.1 GCA_001464255.1 Actinomycetales bacterium Ga0077552
CTCGAGCTCCCACAGCGCCCACAGCCGCTCGTAGTCGTCACGGCTCTCGAGCCGACGCTCCGCGGTGTGGAGCACGAAGGTCGCGTCGGGCGCGAAGCCCGCGAAGTACGCGGCCGTGCGGTGGTGGGCGAAGTCGTCGACGATCGCGTCGGCGGCGGCGAGCACCGCGGCGGTCTCGGTGTCGTCGCTCATCGCGCGCTCCTGTTCTGCGCGAGCACCGACAGTAGCTCGAAGGCCGCGTGCGAGGCCGCGATGCCGGTGATCTGCGCGTGGTCGTAGGCCGGCGCGACCTCGACGATGTCGGCCCCGACGAGGTTGACCCCCGCGAAGCCGCGGATGATCGCGAGCAGCTCGCGGCTCGTGAAGCCGCCGGCCTCGGGGATCGAGAACATCGATATCGATCGAGACGTAGACCGGGCGATCGCCCACGCGCGCCCGCATGCGGTCGATGACACCCTGCGCCCCGAGCGCATCCATCTCGACGGAGTGCACGATCGCGAAGCCGAGGTCGCCGTCCTCCGTCAGGTCGTCCGCCGTGTAGAGCGGGCCGCGGATGCCGACGTGTAGGCACGAGTCCTTCGCCAGCAGCCCCTCCTCCGACGCGCGGCGGAACGGCGTGCCGTGCGTGTAGTCGGCCCCGAAGTAGGTGTCCCAGGTGTCGAGGTGGGCGTCGAAGTGCACGACCGCGATCGGCCCGTGCACCGCGTGCATGGCCCGCAGCAGCGGCAGCGCGATCGTGTGGTCGCCGCCGAGCGTCAGCAGCGAGGCTCCTGTCGCGAGCACCGCGGCGGCGTGGTGCTGGATGCTCGCCAGCGCCTCCTCGATCGAGAACGGGTTCGCCGCGATGTCGCCGCCGTCGACCACCTGCTGCGCCGCGAACGGCGAGACCTTCTGCGCCGGGTTGTACGGGCGCAGCAGGCGCGACGACTCTCGGATGTGCGAGGGGCCGAAGCGCGCGCCGGGGCGGTAGCTGACCCCCGTGTCGAAGGGCACACCGAGCACGACGACGTCGGCGCGGTCGACCTCGTCCCAGCGCGGCAGCCGGGCGAAGGTCGGGGCGCCGCCGTAGCGGGGCACGATGGTCGCGTCGACCTGGCCGAGGTTGCCGTTCTCGGTCAGTCGGGGGGTCAGCTCATCCACGGTTCGCGGTTCTCCTCTGCCCCGGGTCAGCCGGCGCGGCGTGCGGCGGCCTTGGCGGCCGCGGAGCCGTGGTCGGCGACGATCGGCTGCATCTCGGCATCGCCCTCGCGCACGAGGCGCGGCCCCTCGGCCGGGTACACGTACCGCGGCTCGGGGAAGATCAGCAGAGCGCCGATGTACAGGATGGCCGCCGACCCGATCGCGACGATGAGGCTCAGGTCGACGCCGCCCGCGACGCCGTTGAACGGGCCCTCGATAACCGGCGGGTAGTAGGCGAACAGCAGGCCGAGCACCGCCGAGGCGATCCAGGCGACCATGCCGCGCCAGTTGATGCCCGCGGTGAACCAGTAGCGACCGCCCGTCTCGCCGCGGTTGAAGACCTGGAGGTCGTCGCGCGAGAAGGCGCCGCGCCGCACGAAGTAGCCGATCGCCATGATGACCATCCACGGGGTCGTCGTCACGATGATCGCGCCGACGAAGGCGTTGACCGCCCCGAGCAGGTCGAAGAAGATGCGGCCGAGCAGGATGAACAGGAAGGCGATGACCCCGATGAAGATCGTGGCCTGCACGCGGGTGAAGCGCGGGAACACCGACGAGAAGTCGAGGCCCGTGCCGTAGAGCGAGGTCGAGCCGGTCGACAGGCCGCCGATGAAGGCGACGACCATGAGCAGCACCGCGTACCAGAGCGGCGAGGTCTGGATGAGCTCGAAGACGTAGTCGGCCTCGCCCGCGACAAGCGTCGCGGTGGCGACACCGAACAGGAACGGGATGATCGTGAGGCCCTGGCCGAGCGCGGTCGCGAGGAACAGCTTGCGCGCCGGGGTCTTCGCCGGGATGTACCGCGACCAGTCGCCCAGGAAGGCGCCGAACGACACCGGGTTCGACATGACGATGAGCGCCGACAGCACGAAGGTGGGCAGGAAGCCCCCGAGCAGGTACTCGCCCGTGCCCGCGTACGAGGGGTCGAACGTGCCCGAGAAGGCCACGATCGCCAGCAGGAAGAGCACCGAGTTGGCGATGACGGCCGTCTTGTTGATGAGCAGCATGAACTGGTAGCCGTACACGACGACCACGATCACAATGAGGCCGATGAGGCCGTAGATCAGCGTGCGCAGGCCCACCGAGTCGGGCACACCGCCGAGGCGGTTGAGCGCGCCGACGAGCGCGTCGCCGCCGACCCAGACCGAGATCGAGTAGAAGGCGACCGCGGTCAGCAGCGAGAGGAACGAGCCGACGACGCGGCCGCGCACCCCGAAGAACGCCCCCGAGGAGACGGCGTTGTTGGTGCCCGTCTTCGGGCCGAAGAGACCCATCGGCATGAGCACGAGGATGCCCGCCGCGAGGCCGAGCACGACCGCGCCGACGGCCTCCCAGAACGAGAGCCCGAACAGGATCGGGAAGGTTCCGAGCAGCACGGTCGCGAATGTGTTGGCGCCGCCGAACTGGATGCGCATGAGGTCGACCCACGTCGACGTGCGGTCGGCGTCGGGCACGGTGTCGATGCCGCGCTGCTCGACCTCGGTGGCCTTGGGCCGCGGGTTGAGGGTGATGTCGTCGTACGAGGGGACAACGACTCTGTTGTCGGTCATGAGGGTCCTCTACTGGGGAAGGCAGGGGGTGGCCTGCGAGGGTGTGCAGTGCGGCTGACTATAGACGCATCTTTCCTCTCGTGCAAAGCTTCTTGACCATGAAGATAGATCGCGTCGTCGACCTCTCCGTGCCCCTCACCGCCGAGACGCAGGTCTACCCCGGTGACCCGACGGTGGCGTTCACCCCGCACAGCTCGATCGCGGCCGACGGCTTCAACCTGCTCGCCGTCACTTTGGGCTCGCAGAGCGGCACCCACGTCGATGCTCCGTACCACTTCGACGACGCGACCCCGCGCATCGACGAGGTACCCCTCGAGCGCTTCGTGGGCACCGGCGTGATCGTGGATGCTCGCGACGCCGGTGAGCGCGGCCGCATCACGACCCGGCACCTCGCCGCGGTGCTCGACCGGCTCACGCCCGGCGTCATCGTGCTGCTGCACACCGGCTGGAGCGCCCACTACGGCACCGAGCGCTACTTCGACCACCCCTACCTCGACCGCGAGGCCTGCGCGCTGCTGCTCGAGCGCGGCGTTCGCACGATCGGCATCGACGCCATCAACCTCGACGAGACCCCCGACGATGCGCACCCCGGCGAGGGCTTCCCGAGCCACCACCTCATCGCCGAGGCCGGCGGCATCATCATCGAGAACCTGACCAATCTCGCCGCGATTCAGAGCGAGCATCCCCTCATCTCGGTGCTGCCGCTCGCCTTCGTCGGGGCCGACGGCGCCCCCGTGCGCGCCGTCGCGATCGAGCCGGCCTAGCGCGACCCGGGCGGCGGATGCGTGAGGATGGAGCCATGACGAGCGACGTGAAGATCGGCGCCCGGCTGCGGGCCGCGCGCCTCGCCCGCGGGCTCACCCTCGAGGCCGTCGGGGCCGCCGCCGGCATCAGCCAGGGCTTCGTGAGCAAGCTCGAGCGCGACCAGGTCTCGCCCTCGGTCGCCTCGCTCGTGGCGATCTGCGAGGCCGTCGGCCTCAAGGTCGGCGAGCTCTTCGAGCCGCCGCCCTCGCAGATCGTGCGTGCGGGCCACGGCGCCCCCATCAACTTCGGCGGCGAGGGCGCGGTCGAGTACCTGCTGACCCCGGGCACGCAGACCGACGTCGAGGTCATCCACTCGATCATCGACCCGGGCGGCACGGCGGGCGCCGACCTGTACAGCCTCGACTGCGACGTCGAGTTCGTCTACGTGCTTCGCGGCACCCTCACCGTGACGCTCGCCGACGACGACCACGAGCTCGCCGCCGGCGACTCGATGACCTTCCGCGGGCGCGACCCGCACACCTGGCGCAACGCCTCGAGCGACGCCGACTGCGAGGTGCTCTGGGTGCTCGCGCCCGCCACCTGAGCGGCTACTGCTGCCGGAAGACCAGGGGCTCCTCGACGAACGGCAGCCACGCCGCGCGCTCGTCGTCGTCGATGCGCCGGGGCGCCCCCGAGGCGCGGTCGGCGAGCACGATCGTCGTCGCGGCGCGCACGTAGAGCGTGCGCGGCTCATGCCCCGCGGGGCTGTAGACCTCGTAGCAGACCTGCAGGCTCGCGCCCCCGAGCTTGCCGATCCACAGCTCGACATCGAGGGGTTCGCGATGGAAGGGGATCTGCGCGCGGTACTCGATCTGCTGCCCGGCGATGAGCGTGATCGAGTCGGCCCCCGGGCCCGTGGTCAGCACCGCCGTCGGGGCGCCGCCTGCCCCGCCGCCCCAGAACGCCGCGATGCGTGCCTCTTCGAGCAGCGTGAACATGCGCGCGTTGTTGACGTGCGCGTAGGCGTCGAGGTCGCTCCAGCGCAGGGGTATCGCGACGTGCAAGCGGGTCACCGGGGGCTCGTCGCCACGCGTCAGTCGCGCGTGAGCTTGCGGTACGCCGAGCGGTGGGGCTTCGCCGCCTCGGGGCCCAGGCGCTCGATCTTGTTCGCCTCGTAGGCCTC
>LNFD01000190.1 GCA_001464255.1 Actinomycetales bacterium Ga0077552
CCGGTGCTTTTTCTGCAGGTACCGTCACTTGCGCTTCTTCCCTGCTAAAAGAGGTTTACAACCCGAAGGCCGTCGTCCCTCACGCGGCGTTGCTGCATCAGGCTTGCGCCCATTGTGCAATATTCCCCACTGCTGCCTCCCGTAGGAGTCTGGGCCGTGTCTCAGTCCCAGTGTGGCCGGTCACCCTCTCAGGCCGGCTACCCGTCGTCGTCTTGGTGAGCCGTTACCTCACCAACTAACTGATAGGCCGCGAGTCCATCCTTGACCGAAGTTCTTTCCAGCTGGTGACCATGCGGTCCCAGCTCGTATCCGGTATTAGACGTCGTTTCCAACGCTTATCCCAGAGTCAAGGGCAGGTTACTCACGTGTTACTCACCCGTTCGCCACTAATCCACCAGAGCAAGCTCCGGCTTCATCGTTCGACTTGCATGTGTTAAGCACGCCGCCAGCGTTCGTCCTGAGCCAGGATCAAACTCTCCGTAAATGTTTGATTGCACGGCGACCCGAGGGCTGCCGGCACATCTAGTGTCACCACCGGACCGAGGTCTGAGCGGTGACGAGTTTGTCTGACTGAAGTTCGAATATCTACTGACATTCTTGTTTCAATCCAAAGGAATCTCTGACGACTGACCGAGGTCAGCCGACGAGGTTATTTGGCATTGACTTAGTGCACGCTGTTGAGTTCTCAAGGATCGGACGCTCCAGACCTCCAGCCTCTCGGCTGTCGCAACTGGGCAACTTCCCTAATGTATCCGCCCCGGCTTCCCGGCGCAAATCGGCGATCTCGGCGAACCGAGTCCGACTGCCCGTGGCCTGATCCGAAGGATCGTGCCGGGCGGATTCGCAATCCTACTTGGCGATGAGCGCACCAGCAAGTGGCTGCTCTGTCTTGGAGGATCTGGTCCCGCTTGAGGCCGGCTCGCTCTTCGGCTTGCCGCACCTTTGGGGTGACGAGTTAGAAGATTACGGTTCGTTCGGGTGCGGGGCAAATTTCAGCGAATCCCGGGCGTGTCGCGCCGTTCCGGCCCGACTTCGCGCCTGCCGGATCACCGCAGGATGAGCCCCGCCAGGGTCTTCTTGCCGCGGCGCAGCACCGCGCGACGGCCCGCGAGCGCGACGCCCTCGAGAGTCGCCTCGTCGCTCGACACCACGACGTTGTTGACCGAGACCCCGCCCTGCGCGATCGCGCGCCGGGCATCGCTCGCGCTCGCGCTGAGCCCCGTGGCCACGAGGGCGTGCACGACCGTGTCGTCCTCCCCCACCTCGGCCGAGGGCAGCTCGGCGATCGCCGCGGCGAGGGTGGGAGCATCCAGCACCGTCAGATCGCCCTGGCCGAAGAGCGCCTCGGAGGCCGCGATCGCGGCGGCGACCGCCTCTGGACCGTGCACGATGCCCGTCACCTCGAGCGCCAGGCGCTTCTGCGCGGCCCGGCGGTAGGGTTCGTCGCGCACGAGATCGGCGTACCGCTCGATCTCGGCGCGGTCGAGGAAGGTGAAGACCTTCAACCGGTCGATGACATCGGCATCGTCGGTGTTGAGCCAGAACTGGTACATCGCGTACGGGCTGCACATCTCGGCATCGAGCCAGATCGCGTTGCCCTCGCTCTTGCCGAACTTCGTGCCGTCGCTGTTGGCGATCAGCGGAGTGCCGATCGCGTGCACGCTGCGGCCCTCGACGCGGTGGATGAGATCGGTGCCGCTCGTGAGGTTGCCCCACTGGTCGCTGCCGCCCGTCTGCAGCACGCAGCCGTGCTGGCGGTGCAGCTCGAGAAAGTCGTAGCCCTGCAGGATCTGGTAGCTGAACTCGGTGTACGAGATGCCCGCCTCCGAGTTGAGGCGCGACGCGACCGCGTCTTTCTTGAGCATGGTGCCGACGCGGTAGTGCTTGCCGATCTCGCGCAGGAAGTCGATGGCGCTCAGCCCCGCCGTCCAGTCGAGGTTGTTGACGAGGGTCACCCCGTTCGGCCCCTCGGCGCTCAGGAACCGACTCACCTGGCCCTGCAGGCGACCCACCCAGGCCGCGACCGTCTCGCGATCGTTGAGCGTGCGTTCTGACGTGGGCTTAGGGTCGCCGATGAGCCCTGTCGACCCCCCGACGAGACCCAGCGGCCGGTGCCCAGCGAGCTGCAGCCGGCGCATGAGCAGCAGCTGCACGAGGTTGCCCAGGTGCAGGCTCGGGGCCGTGGGGTCGAAGCCGCAGTAGTAGGTGATCGGGTCGCCGCCGAGCGCGCGGCGCAGCGCCTCCGGGTCGGTCGAGACGTGCACGAGCCCGCGCCAGACGATCTCGTCCCAGACGGTCTCGAAGGTCGCATCGTTCTGCGGGGGCGTGAGGGTCACGGATGCGGCGGTCACCGCGTCAGCGTATCAGCGGCCACCCGGGTGCACGCCCGCTATCACCCTTGTAGGCTTGATGAGACCGGGGTCATCCCGTGAGGGTTGAGAGGAGCATCCGATGTTCGTCATCATCGCCGACCAGATCGGCAGCGGCACCGACACCGACCGCGTCGCGGGAGCGCTCGACGAGCTCGTCGCGCGCTTCGGAGCAGGCTACCCGCTCGCCCCCGAGCGCACGGCGGGCGACGAGCTGCAGGCCCTGAGCGCGAGCGCCTCCACGGCGCTCGAGACCGCGCTGCACCTGCTGCGCGCGCCGCACTGGCGGGTCGGCCTCGGCATCGGGACCGTGCGGCTGCCGCTGCCCGGGAGCATCCGCGAGGCGAGCGGCCCGGCCTTCGTGGCGGCGCGCGCGGCGATCGAGGCCGCCGCGCGACGGCCGACCCGGTTCGCCGCGGTCGGCGCCGAGACCGCCGCCGCGCGGGGCGAGCAGGCCGGGGCGCTCATCGACCTGCTGCTCGCGCAGCGGGCCCGGTGGAGCGACGCCGGGTGGCAGCTGCACGACCTGCTCGAGTCGGGCCTCACCCAGGCCGAGGCCGCCGCACGGCTCGGCGTGACGCCCCAGGCGACGAGCAAGCGGGCTCGCGCGGCCGGCCTGCGGATCGATACCGAGGCCCGCCGCGCGCTCAGCGCCCTGCTCGACGACCTCGGCGCTAGCGTGGAACGGACCGCCCCCGAAGGAGGATCCGCATGATCGCGCTGGGCCCCGAGTTCATCTCGCTCATCGTCGCGCCCGGCTGGCTCGGCGTCGTGCTGCTGCTCGGGCTCGTCGCCGCCCTCGCGGTGCTCGCGACGGCGCTCGACCGGCCCCGGCTCGCCGTGCCGGCGGTCATCGTCGTCGGCGTCGGGGCCCTCGTGCTCGCCCTCGGGTTCGAGGCGCGACCGGCCGGACTCGTCGCCGGGATGCTGCCGATCGCGATCGCCCTGCTCGGCATCGTCGCGGGAGGGCCCATCTCGGTGCTCGTGCTCGCGGCCGCGACGCGCGGCGGCCCGCCCGCGGGCGAGCACGGCGGCATCATCGTGCCCGTCGTCGGCGCGACCCCGACCTCCGCACGGGCCAAGCAGCCGACGCGCGAGGTGCTGCGCGGCGGCACGACGATCGGCTACCTCGAGCGCGCGGTCGTCATCGCCGCCGCCCTCATCGGCCGCTGGGAGCTCGTCGCGGCGCTCATCGCCGTCAAGGGGCTCGGCCGGTTCCGCGACCTCGACGCCGGGGCCGCCACCGAGCGGTTCATCATCGGCACGCTCGTCAGCACCCTGTGGGCCGGCGCGTGCGCCGCGCTCATCGTGCTCGCGTAGCGCCCCCTCGGCGCACGGCGGCGCGATAGGTCGAGACCGTGGAGTCCCCCTCGAGCCAGAAGCGCCAGGGGTACTCGGGGCCTCCGCCGGGGCCGCTGACGCCCACGCGCGGGCCCGCGGCGATGCGCTCGGGCGGCGCCGGTGTGCCGAACTGGAGGGCGAAGCCCTCGGGGGGCGGCGAGCCGGCGGCGAGCATCCCGCCGCTGTCGGCCAGCTCGACGCCGAGCGCCGTCGCGAGGCGCGCGGGCCCGCGAGCGAGGTCGCGCGAGGCGATGATGCGCGATGCGCACTCCCCCGAGCGGCGGGGTGCCGCGGCCGCCCGGCGCCGCTGCGCGAGCTCGGCGCCCGCGACGACCGGCGCCGGCCTCACCCTCGGGGCCGCAGACGAGGTTGAGGCACCGGTGCATGCCGTAACTCAGGTAGACGTAGAGCGTGCCGGCCGGCCCGAACATCGGCACGGTGCGCGGGGTGGGGCCGCGGTGGGCGTGCGATCCCGGGTCGGCACCGACCCCGCGGTAGGCCTCGACCTCGGTGAGGCGCACGCTCACGCCGCGCCCGTGCAGCACCGCCCCGAGCAGGCGCGGGGCGACCGCGACGGGATCGTCGTCGAGCAGGTGCACGCCGCTACGCCAGGGCGGCGAGCCGCTCGGCGAGGTGGGCGCGCTGCGCGGCGACGGCCGACGGCGCCGTGCCGCCCGCGCCCGAGCGCGAGGCGATCGAGCCCTCGACCGTGAGGACGGCGCGCACGTCGCCCGTGAGGCGTTCGTCGATCGCGGCGTACTCGTCGTCGCTCGGCTCGTGCAGTTCGAGACCGTGCCGCTCGCAGTGCGCCACGAGGGCACCCGAGATCTCGTGCGCCTCGCGGAACGGCACGCCCTGCCGCACGAGGTGGTCGGCGACGTCGGTCGCGAGCGAGAAGCCCTGCGGCGCGAGCTCGGCCATGCGCGCGGTGTCGAAGGTCAGGGTCGCGACCATGCCCGTGAAGGCGGGCAGCAGCACCTCGAGCGTCTCGACGGCGTCGAAGACGGGCTCCTTGTCTTCCTGCAGGTCGCGGTTGTAGGCGAGCGGCAGGCCCTTGAGGGTGCTCAGCAGCCCGGTCAGGTCGCCGATGAGCCGGCCCGCCTTGCCGCGCGCGAGCTCGGCGATGTCGGGGTTCTTCTTCTGCGGCATGATCGACGAGCCCGTCGAGTAGCCGTCGTGCAGCG
>LNFD01000191.1 GCA_001464255.1 Actinomycetales bacterium Ga0077552
CTCGTTCCCCGACTCCGACGGCCAGACGCCGGCCTCGACCGCGATCTCGGCGGTGCGCGACATCGAGTGGCTCGACTTCGCCGTCGCGGGATCGATCGGCGCGGTCATCCTGTTCGCCCTCTGGGTCAACGTCATCGTCGTGAGCACCTCGAACGCCGTCAACGTCGCCGACGGTCTCGACGGCCTGGCCACGGGCGCCTCGATCCTCTCGATCGCGGCCTACATCTTCATCGCCTTCTGGCAGTTCAACCAGTCGTGCAACAACGCGCTGATCGACCCGGCCAATGAGTACCGCTGCTACGAGGTGCGCGACTCGCTCGATCTCGCCATCGTCGCCGCGGCGATCGCCGCGAGCCTCATCGGTTTCCTGTGGTGGAACACCTCGCCCGCCCAGATCTTCATGGGCGACACCGGCTCGCTCGCGATCGGCGGCGCGCTCGCTGCCCTTGCGATCCTCACCCGCACCGAGCTGCTGCTCGTGCTCATCGGCGGCCTGTTCCTCATCGTGACGGGCTCGGTCATCGTGCAGCGCGCCTACTTCAAGATCACCAAGGGCAAGCGCATCTTCCTCATGAGCCCGTTGCACCACCACTTCGAGCTCAAGGGCTGGGCCGAGGTCACGGTCGTCGTGCGGTTCTGGCTCATCGGCGGCCTCTTTGTCGCCGTCGGCGTCGGCCTGTTCTACCTCGAATGGGTCAGTCAGTAGCCGTGGCGAGACCGGACGACCTGCAGAGCTGGCACGACGACTGGTCGGGCCTGCGCGTGCTCGTGCTCGGCCTCGGCGTGACGGGCTTCGCGGTCGCCGACACACTCGCCGAGCTGGGCTGCCGCGTGGTCGTCGCGGCCCACCGCGCCGATGACGACCGGGCGCGCATCCTGCCCGTCATCGGGGTCGAGCTCGTCGAGCTCGCGACGGCCGACGAGCTGCCCGCGGCGTTCGATGCGCTCGACCCCGAGCTCGTCGTCGTCTCGCCGGGATTCCGGCCCGATCACCCGCACGTCGCGTGGGCGCACGATCGCGGCACGCCCGTGTGGGGCGACATCGAGCTCGCCTGGCGCGTGCGCGACAAGGTCGCCCCGCCGGCCGAGTGGGTGCTCATCACGGGCACGAACGGCAAGACCACGACGACCCAGCTGACCGCGACGATGCTGCAGGAGGACGGCCGCCGTGTCGCGCCCTGCGGCAACATCGGCGTGCCCGTGCTCGACGCCGTGCGCGACCCCGCGGGCTTCGACGTGCTCGTCGTCGAGCTCTCGAGCTTCCAGCTGCACTGGATGCCCTACGACGGCCCGGGCGCCGTGCGCCCGCTCGCGAGCGTCTGCCTCAACATCGCGGAGGACCACTACGACTGGCACGGCGGCGCCGAGGCCTACGCCGCCGCGAAGGCGAAGGTGTACGCCCACACGCGTGTGGCGTGCGTCTACAACCTCGCCGACCCCGCCACGATGCGCATGGTCGAGGAGGCCGAGGTGCAGGAGGGCTGCCGCGCGATCGGCTTCGGCGCGACCGTGCCCGGCCCAAGCGACGTCGGCGTCGTCGACGACCTCATCGTCGACCGCGCCTTCCTCGACGAGCGCCGCACGAGCGCGCTCGAGCTCGCCGAGCTCTCCGACGTCATGACGGCAGGCCTCGCGACCCCGCACGGCCTCGCCAACACGCTCGCCGCAGCGGCCCTCGCCCGCGCGGTCGGCGCCGCCCCGGTCGCCGTGCGCGACGCGCTGCGGCGATTCCGCGTCGACGCCCACCGCACCGAGCTCGTCGCCCTCGAGGCCGACATCGCCTGGGTCGACGACTCGAAGGCGACGAACCCGCACGCGGCCGCCTCGGCGCTCAGCGCCTACCGCTCGGTCGTGTGGATCGTCGGCGGCCTGCTCAAGGGCGTCGACCTCGCACCGCTCGTCGAGACCCATCGCGACCGACTGCGCGCGGCCATCATCATCGGCGTCGACCGGGATGCCGTGCGCGCGGCGTTCGCACGACACGCGCCCGCGCTGCCGCTGTTCGAGGTCGAGGCGCACGAGACTGAGCACGTGATGCCCGCCGCGGTGCGGCTGGCCGCTGACGTGGTGCAGGGTGGCGACACCGTGCTCCTCGCCCCGGCCGCGGCATCCATGGACCAGTTCGTCGACTACGCCGACCGCGGCAACCGCTTCGCCGCCGCCGTGCGGCAGCACCTGGAGGGGGAGGCCCATGACGACGGTCCGACCTCCCCGCGGCCGCCCCGCGCCTGAGCCGGCGCAGCCCGCCCGCACGCCCCCCGCCGCGGTCGTCGCCGTGCGGCGGCTGTTCGGGGTCGAGCACCCCGACGCCATGATCGTCGTGGGCACCGTGATCTTCCTCGTGCTCTTCGGCCTCGTCATGGTGCTCTCGTCGTCGGCCGTCACCTCGGCCCAGAACAACGAGGGCGACTTCTTCGCGGTCTTCCTGCGGCAGGGCCTGTTCGCCCTCATCGGCATCCCCCTCATGCTCACGATCGCCCGGTTGCCGGCGATGTTCTGGCGGCGCTGGGCGCGGCACGCGGTCATGCTGGGCCTCGGCCTGCAGCTGCTCGTGTTCACGGGCCTCGGCTACGACTACGGCGGCAACCAGAACTGGATCTCGCTCGGCGGCTTCACGGCGCAACCCTCCGAGTTCCTCAAGCTCGCGCTCGTCGTGTGGCTCGCGACGGTGCTCGCCGATCGGGCGAACGCCTTCACCGACTGGCGCAGCGTCGTCATCCCCGCCGTGCCGGTCTCGGGCCTCGCGATCGTGATGGTGCTCGCGGGGCAAGACCTCGGCACGGCATCCATCATGATCGCGATCGTGCTCGCAGCGCTGTTCTTCGCGGGGGCGCCGCTGCGCTACCTCGCGGGCATGGTCTCCGTCGTCGCCCTCGGCGCCGTGATGTTCGCGCTCACGTCGAGCTCGCGCTCGAACCGCATCGACGTCTGGCTCAACGGCTGCGCGCCGGAGGACTACGAGTTCACGTGCTGGCAGTCGGTGCACGCGCTGTGGGCCCTCGGCTCGGGCGGCGTGTTCGGGGTGGGCCTCGGCAATTCGGCGACGAAGTGGCGGTGGCTGCCGCACGCCGAGAGCGACTTCATCTTCGCGATCGTGGGGGAGGAGCTCGGTCTCATCGGCGCCCTCGTCGTGCTCGTGCTCTTCGCGGTGCTCGCCGTCGGCCTCGTGCGCCTCGTGCGCCGCCACGAGAACCCCTTCCACCGCATCGCCACGGGCGCGATCATGGTGTGGATCGTCGGGCAGGCCCTCGTCAACATCGGCGTCGTGCTCGGCATGCTGCCCGTGCTCGGTCTGCCCCTGCCCTTCATCTCGGTGGGCGGATCCGCGCTCGTGTCCTCCCTGCTCGCGATCGGCGTCGTGCTCTCGCTCGCGCGCGATCTGCCGCTGCCGCACCGCGGCGAGCTCGCCGGTGCACCGCTCCCGAGAACCGCGCCGGGCCCCGCGCCCCGCCCGGCCGGCCCGCGAGCGCGATGACGACGGCCCTGCTCGCCGGCGGGGGCACCGCCGGCCACGTCAACCCCTTGCTCGCCCTCGCCGACCACTGGCGCTCGGTCGAGCCGGCGGTGACGCTCATCGTGCTCGGCACGGCGGAAGGCCTCGAAGCGCGGCTCGTCCCTGAGCGCGGGTACGAGCTGCTGACGATCCCGCGCGTGCCCTTCCCGCGGCGCCCGAATCGGGCCGCGCTCGCCTTCCCGGGCCGATTCCGCGACGCGGTGCGCCGCACGCGCGCGATCATCCGCGATCGGGGGGTGGATGTCGTGGTCGGCTTCGGGGGGTACGCCGCGGCCCCGGCCTACCTCGCAGCGCGCCTCGAGCGGGTGCCGATCGTGGCGCACGAGGCCAATGCGCGCCCGGGGATCGCCAACCGCCTCGCCGTGTGGCTCGGCGGCCGCGCCGCCACGACCTTCGCGGGCACGCCCTTGCGCGGCGCCCGCGTCGTCGGCATGCCCCTGCGCCCCGAGATCACCGCGCTCGACCGCGCGGCCGTGCGCGCCGAGGCGCTCGCGCACCTCGGTCTCGAGCCCGGTCGGCCGGTGCTGCTCGTGACGGGCGGATCGACGGGGGCCCAGCGCCTCAACGAGACGATGACCGGCTCGGCCGCCCGGCTGCTCGGCACGGGCTGGCAGGTGCTGCACCTGACAGGCACGGGGCGCGGGGGAGACGACCCCGACCTCGCGGGCTACCGCACGATGTCCTACTGCGATCGCATGGATCTCGCCTTCGCCGCCGCCGACCTCGTGCTGTGCCGCGCCGGCTCGGCGACCGTGAGCGAGCTCGCCGCCCTCGGTCTGCCCTCGGTGCTCGTGCCCTACGCCGCCGGCAACGGCGAGCAGCGCCTCAACGCCCGCGAGCTCGTGGCGGCGGGAGCGGCGGTGCTTCTGCCCGACGCCGAACTCACCCCCGAGTGGGTCGCCCGCGAGCTCGTGCCGCTGCTCGGCCGTCGCGGCGAGATCGCCCGTATGGCCGCCGCGGCCCAGTCGGTCGGCCGCCGCGACGGCGATGCCGCCCTGCTCGCCCTCGTGCGCGAGTCGCTCGCGGCTCGACCCGCCTAGGCTGAGTGCCGATGATCAAGCCCGACCCCGCCCTGGTCCTTCCCGAGTCGCTCGGCCGGTTGCACTTCGTCGGCATCGGCGGTAGCGGCATGAGCGGCATCGCCCGCATGTTCCACGCGCACGGGTTCGTCGTCACGGGCAGCGACCGCTCCGACTCCGCCGCCGTGCAGTCGCTGCGCGACCTCGGCATCCCCGTGAGCATCGGCCACGACGCCGCCCACGTCGGCGAGGCCGACACGCTCGTCGTGACGGGTGCGCTGTGGGAGGACAACCCCGAGTACCAGGAGGCCCTGCGCCGCGGCCTGCCCGTGCTGCACCGCTCGCAGGCGCTCGCTTGGCTCGTGCGCGGCGAGCGCCTCGTCGCCGTCGCGGGGGCCCACGGCAAGTCGACCTCGACAGGGATGCTCGTCTCGGCCCTGCGCGCCCTGCAGCGCGACCCCTCCTTCGTCAACGGCGCGGTGATCCAGGGGGCGGGCACCTCCGCGGCCTGGGGTGCGGGGGATCTCTTCGTCGTCGAGGCCGACGAGTCCGACGGCTCGTTCCTGCTCTACGACGTCGCCGTGGCGCTCATCACCAACATCGACACCGACCACCTCGACCACTACGGCGACGAGGCCGCCCTCGCGGGGGCTTTCGACACCTTCGCCGCGGGCGCGCGCGAGCTGCTCGTGCTCTCCGCTGATGACCCTGCCACGCGGCGGCTCGCCGATCGGCGCCGTGCGACCGGCACCACGGTGCCGATGCTGCGCTTCGGCGAGGCCGCCGACGCCGACGTGCGGCTCGTGGCGATCTCCGAGACCGGCCCCATCCGCTACACGGTCGCGGTCGGCGGGGCGGAGCACACGGGCGAGCTCGCCATCCCCGGGCGGCACAACGCCCTCAACGCCGCCGGCGTCGTAGCCGTGCTCGTGGGGCTCGGTATCGACGCGGCGGAGGCGGTGCGCGCGCTCGACGGCTTCGCGGGCACGCAGCGCCGCTTCGAGGCGCACGGCCTCGCCGACGGGGTGCGCCTCTACGACGACTACGCCCACCACCCGACCGAGGTCTCCGCGGCGCTGCAGACGGCGCGCTCGGTGGTCGGCGAGGGGCGCGTCATCGCCATCCACCAGCCGCACCTCTACAGCCGCACGCAGGCGATGGCGGGCGAGTTCGCCGAGGTCTACGAGCACGGGGCCGACCACACCGTCGTGCTCGACGTCTACGGCGCGCGCGAGGACCCGATCCCCGGCGTCACGGGCGCGCTCGTCGTCGCGCGCTTCGCCGACGCGAGCCGTGTCGACTACCGGCCCGACTGGCAGGCGGCCGCGGATCGCATCGCCGAGCTCGCACGACCGGGCGACATCGTCATGACGCTCAGCTGCGGCGACGTGTACCGCATCATCCCGCAGGTGCGCGCTGCCCTCGAGGCGCGCGCGCCGGGGACGACGACCCCGTGAAGCGGCCCGAGGGCCTCGGCGGCGAGCCGCCGGCCCGTTCGCCCGCGCGGCCCGCGGCGACGCCCGCGCGACCGACGCGAGCCGCGCGGACCCCGAGCGCCCCGCCCGAGTCTGCCCCCGCCCGTGCACCCCGGCCGCCGCGAACGGCGGCACCCCCCGCCCCGCGAATCCGGCCCGCCTCGGCCGACCGCGCGGCGCGCGCCGATGCCCGGGCCGCTGCGCGTGAGCGCCGTCGCGAGGAGCGCCTCGAGGTGCGCCGCTTCACCCGCCGTTCGCGCACCCGCCGCCTCATCGCGACGGGGGCCGCGGCGACCACCCTCGCGCTCGTCGGCGGGGTCGCGCTCGTGACCCTCTCACCGCTCATGGCCCTCGACACGATCGAGGTCGTCGGCACCGCGCGCCTCGACGCCGTCGCCGTGGGGGAGGCGCTCGACGACCACGTCGGCACGCCGCTCGCGCTGCTCGACGAGGCAGGCATCCGAGACGACCTCGCGGCGTTCCCGCTCATCCGCTCGTACTCGACCGAGGTCATCCCTCCCCACACACTCGTCGTGCGCATCGTCGAGCGCGCGCCGGTCGGCGCGATCGAGCGGGGTGCGGTGGTCGACCTCGTCGACGCCGCGGGCGTCGTGGTCGAGACCTCGGCCGAGCGCCCGGCGGGCATCCCGCTCATCGCGGCGGCGAGCGCCGATCGCGACTCGCTCGCCTTCCGCAGCGTCTCGGCGGTGCTCTCGGCGCTGCCGGATGCCCTGCGCGGGCAGGTCGACGTCATCAGCGCCTCGACGCGCGACGATGTCACGTTCACCATGACGGGTGCGGGGCATCGCGTGGTCTGGGGCAGTGCCGAGCGCTCCGACTTCAAGGCGCGCGTGCTCGCGGCCGCGATCGCCGCGACGAGCCAGGGCGCGGCGTGGGAGTACGACGTCTCGGCCCCCGAGAGCCTCGTGGTGCGTCAGCTCTGAGGCGCGCCACGCCCAGCGGGCGGCGGCGGATTCGCGACACGCGGCGCGCCTGGACCGCGCGCACGGCCGCGCGCCCTACCGTCTCACTCAGCAGTACATACTGAGCATAACTTTAGCCCTCAACCTGAGGGTGAAGGTTGAGCGGAAGGCATCGACGTGACCTCGAACCAGAACTACCTCGCCGTGATCAAGGTGGTCGGCATCGGCGGCGGCGGCGTGAACGCCGTCAACCGCATGATCGAACTGGGGCTGCGCGGTGTCGAGTTCATCGCCATCAACACCGATGCCCAGGCGCTGCTCATGAGCGACGCCGACGTCAAGCTCGACGTCGGCCGCGAGCTCACCCGGGGCCTCGGCGCGGGCGCCGACCCCGAGGTCGGGCGCCGGGCTGCGGAGGACCACGCGGAGGAGATCGAGGAGGCCCTCGCGGGCGCCGACATGGTCTTCGTCACCGCGGGCGAGGGCGGCGGAACCGGCACGGGCGGAGCGCCCGTCGTCGCCCGCATCGCCAAATCGATCGGCGCGCTCACGATCGGCGTCGTCACGAAGCCCTTCGGCTTCGAGGGCAAGCGCCGCCAGGCCCAGGCCGACCTCGGCGTGGCCCAGCTCAAGAACGAGGTCGACACCCTCATCGTGGTGCCCAACGACCGCTTGCTCGAGATCAGCGACCGCGGCATCAGCATGCTCGAGGCCTTCGCGACGGCCGACCAGGTGCTGCTCGCCGGCGTGCAGGGCATCACCGACCTCATCACGACCCCCGGCCTCATCAACCTCGACTTCGCCGACGTCAAGAGCGTCATGCAGGGTGCGGGCTCGGCCCTCATGGGCATCGGCTCCGCGCGCGGCGCCGACCGCGCCATCAAGGCCGCCGAGCTCGCCGTCGCGAGTCCGCTCCTCGAGGCGAGCATCGATGGCGCGCACGGCGTGCTGCTCTCGATTCAGGGCGGCTCGAACCTCGGCATCTTCGAGATCAACGACGCCGCCAAGCTCGTGCAGGAGGCCGTGCACCCCGAGGCCAACATCATCTTCGGCGCGGTCATCGACGACACCCTCGGCGACGAGGTGCGGGTGACGGTCATCGCCGCAGGCTTCGACGGCGGCGAGCCGACCGTCGTGCACCGCGACCGCCGAGCGAGCTTCCAGGCGGCCGAGGGCGGCGCCGGGGCGACGGCCGTCGCGACCGCGACGAGCGAGACGGGCGGACTCGACCGCGCTCTCGCCGACCGCGCGTGGGCCGACGACGGCGGCCTTGCGGCCACCGCGCCGATCGACCCCTTCGAGGCCGACGACGACGACCTCGACATCCCCGACTTCCTCCGCTGACGTGGCGGCCGAGCAGCCCTCGACGGTCGACCCTGGGCTCGTCGCGCGGCACGCCGCCGTCGAGGCGGGCGTCGCCGAGGCCTGCCGGGCGGCCGGCCGCGCCCGTGACGAGGTCACGCTCATCGTCGTGACCAAGTTCCACCCCGCCTCGCTCATCCGCGACCTCGCGGCGCTCGGCGTGCACGACGTCGGTGAGAACCGGCATCAGGACGCCGCTCCGAAGGCGGCCGAGCTCGCCGACCTGCCGCTCACGTGGCACTTCGTCGGTCAGCTGCAGTCGAACAAGGCGCGCGCGGTCGCCGAGTACGCGCGCGTGATCCACTCGGTCGACCGCGACTCGCTCGTCACGGCGCTGGCCCGCACCGGGCGCCCGCTCGACGTGTTCCTCGAGGTCAACCTCACCGACGACCCCGGGCGCGGCGGGGCCGAGCCGGGCGCGCTGCTGCCGCTCGCCGAGCGCGTGCTCGAGCATCCCGCTCTCACCCTCCGCGGCGTCATGGCGGTCGCCCCCATCGACGAGGATGCTCGAGCGGCGTTCGCCCGCCTGCGCGGCCTCTCCGAGCGCCTGCGCACGGTCGCCCCGCACGCCGCCGCGATCTCCGCGGGCATGTCGGGCGACTACGCCGAGGCGATCGCCGAGGGCGCGACACACCTCCGCATCGGCGCGGCAATCACGGGTAAACGGCCCGAGCGCCCTTAATCTGGCGAGTGCCACGACCGGTAAGGACGAACCTCATGAGCAATCCGCTGCGCAAGACCATGGTGTACCTCGGCCTCGCCGATGAAGAGGTCGAGTACGACCACCCCGCGGCACCCGCCGCGACGGCCACGAGCGCCGCCGTAGCCCAGCGCGCCCCGGTGACGCCGCTGCGCCGCGCGGCGCCCGCGCGCGTCGCCGCGCCGAGCGACATGAACGAGATCCTCACGGTGCACCCGCGCGCCTACAAAGACGCCCAGGTCATCGCCGAGAGCTTCCGCGAGGGCATCCCCGTCATCATCAACCTCTCGCAGATGACCGAGAGCGAGGCCCGGCGGCTCGTCGACTTCGCGAGCGGCCTCTCGCAGGGCCTCTACGGGCGCATCGAGCGCGTGACGAGCAAGGTCTTCCTGCTGTCGCCCGCGCACGTCGCGACGACCGGCGACACCGCTGACATCGAGCCCGACGTCGACGCATCGTTCCTGACGCGCGACTGAGGCGGGTCGGCGCCGGCTCCCAGCCGGACCTGCGAGACTAGGGCTGTGACGCTCGTCTTCTCGATCATCCTGTCGGTCATCTACGTGGCCCTGCTGATCGTCTTCATCGCCATGTGGGTGCGGTTCGTCTTCGACTGGGTGCAGGTGCTCAACCCGGGCTTCCGCCCGCGCGGGGTCGTCGTTCTCATCGCCGAGTCGAGCTACACGATCACCGATCCGCCGCTGAAGGCCGTGCGACGGGTCATCCCGCCGCTCCAACTGGGCTCGATCCGGCTCGATCTCGCCTGGACGATCGTGCTCATCGTGCTGCTGATCCTGATGTCGCTCGTGAGCGGTCGGTAGTCGGCCCGCCTCCTGGCTCGCTCCGTGGTGAGGGCGCTACGCTGACCGAAACAGATGTGACGCGTGTGACAGGTTGTTGCTAGCGTTACCCCATCGTTATTCATCCGCTCCAGAAAGTCTCGAGGTGACGAACATGGCTCTCACGCCCGAAGATGTCGTCAACAAGCGTTTCCAGTCGACCAAGTTCCGCGAGGGCTACGACCAGGACGAGGTCGACGACTTCCTCGACGAGATCGTCGTCGAGCTGCGTCGCCTCAACCAGGAGAACGACGAGCTGCGTCAGCGCCTCGTCGCCGCGGATGCGCGCATCGCCGAGCTGCAGCGCGGTGGCGCGGTCGCCGCGGCCCCCATGGAGTCGCCAGCCCCCGCGATCGTCGCGGCCCCCGTGACGCCGGCCCCCGCGCCGGTGGCCGAGGCGCCGGCGCCCGTGACGAGCGCGGCCGAGCCGACCGCTGACACGAACAACCTCCTGCAGCTGGCCCGCCGCCTGCACGAGGAGCACGTGCGTGAGGGTGTCGCCAAGAAGGAGCAGTTGATCGCCGAGGGCCAGGCCGAGGCCGCCCGCATCGTGGCCGAGGCCACGAGCGCGCAGCAGGGCCAGCTGCAGGCGCTCGAGCAGGAGCGCTCGACGCTGCAGCGCAGCGTCGACGAGCTGCGCACCTTCGAGCGCGAGTACCGCCAGCAGCTGCGCACCTACATCCAGACCCAGCTCGCCGAGCTCGAGAGCACCGCGCAGCCCGCGGCGGCTCCGGTGATGGCGGGTTCGGCCCCGACGGAGGGCTCGGCGCCGGTCTACGGCTCCGCTCCCTCGTACCCGGCCGACCAGGGCTACCCCGGCTCGGCCCCCGCGTACCCGGCTCCGGCCTCGCCCGCCCAGGGCTACCCGGCGCCGCAGACGCCGCCTCCCGGCCAGTTCCCGGGCTACGGTTCCTGAGCACCACTATCAGCATCCGCGTGACGCGGAAGGGAGCGCGACGGTGACCGAGTCGCGCTCCCTTCCTGTTCCCCCCGGTCGTGCCGGCGAGCGGGTGGATGTCGCGCTCGCGACGCTGCTCGGGTTCTCGCGCACGCAGGCGGCCGAGATCGCCGATGCGGGCGGCGTGACCCTCGACGGCCGCGTTGTCGGCAAGTCCGACCGTCTCGCGGCGGACGCGTGGCTCGAGGTGACCTGGCAGCCGCGCCGCGCGGTCGTCATCGAGCCCATCCCGGTCGACGACCTGCGCATCGTCCACGACGACGACGACCTCGTCGTGGTCGACAAGCCCGTCGGCGTCGCAGCGCACCCCTCGGCCGGCTGGGAGGGGCCGACCGTCATCGGCGCCCTCGCCGCGGCCGGGTTCCGCATCGCGACCTCCGGGCCCGCCGAGCGCGCCGGCATCGTGCATCGGCTCGACGCGGGCACGAGCGGCCTCATGGTGGTGGCGAAGTCGGAGCACGCCTATCGCGAGCTCAAGCGGCAGTTCCACGATCGCGAGGTCGAGAAGATCTACCACGCCGTCGTGCAGGGCCACCCCGACCCGCTCTCGGGCACGATCGACGCGCCCATCGGTCGCCACCCGGGCAGCGCCTGGAAGTTCGCGGTCGTCGCGGGCGGCAAGACCTCTGTGACCCACTACGACACGATTGAGGCTTTCCCCTCCGCCTCCCTGCTCGAGATCCACCTCGAGACCGGGCGCACGCACCAGATCCGGGTGCACATGGCCGCCCAGCGCCACCCCTGCGTCGGCGACGCGATGTACGGCGCCGACCCGGTGCTGAGCGCACGGCTCGGCCTCGAGCGGCAGTGGCTGCACGCCATGCGGCTGGGGTTCCGGCATCCCGCGACGGGGGAGTGGAGCGAGCACACCTCGCGGTACCCCGACGATCTGCAGCACGCGCTCGATGTGCTGAGCAGTGCCTGACGCGCCCTCGCGACACGCCAGGGGCGCTCGACGGCACGACCTAGACTGAGGGTCCAGATTGACCCGTCGGAGGCCCCGTGACCACTCGAGCAGACTCGTTCGTCCACCTCCACGTGCACAGCGAGTACTCGATGCTCGACGGCGCCGCCCGCGTCAAGCCGCTCATCGCCGAGGCGGTCGCCCAGGGCATGCCCGCGATCGCGGTGACCGACCACGGCAACATGTTCGGCGCCTTCGACTTCTGGAAAACCGCGACCGACGCGGGCATCAAGCCCATCATCGGCATCGAGGCGTACCTCACGCCCGGCACCCACCGCACCGACAAGACCCGGGTCAAGTGGGGCGTGGGGGGCGAGGACGACGTGTCGGGCGCGGGCGCCTACACGCACCTGACGATGCTCGCGGCGTCGACCACGGGCATGCACAACCTCTTCCGCATGTCGTCGCTGGCCTCGATCGAGGGCTACTACTTCAAGCCGCGCATGGACCGCGAGCTGCTGAGCCGCTACGCCGAGGGCGTGATCGCCACGACGGGGTGCGTGAGCGGCGAGGTGCAGACGCGCCTCCGGCTCGGCGAATACGACAAGGCCCGCGAGGCCGCCGCCGAGTTCCGCGACATCTTCGGCGCCGAGAACTACTACGCCGAGATCATGGATCACGGCCTGGGGATCGAGCGCCGCACCATGACTGAGCTCATCCGGCTCGCGAAAGACCTGGGGATCCCCCTCGTCGCCACGAACGACCTGCACTACACGCACGCGGGCGACGCGGGCTCGCACGCGGCGCTGCTGTGCGTGCAGTCGGGCAGCACGCTCGACGACCCGAACCGCTTCAAGTTCGACGCCGACGAGTTCTACCTCAAGACGCCCGCCCAGATGCGCGAGCTCTTCCGCGACTACCCCGAGGCCTGCGACAACACCCTCCTCATCGCCGAGCGCGCCGAGGTCGCCTTCAACACCTCGGCCAACTACATGCCGCGCTACCCCGTGCCCGAGGGCGAGACCGAGAACAGCTGGTTCATCCAGGAGGTCGAGCGAGGTCTCGCGGTGCGCTACCCGAACGGGGTTCCGGATGCCGTGCGCGCGCGCGCCGAGTACGAGATCGGCGTCATCACGCAGATGGGCTTCTCGGGGTACTTCCTCGTCGTCGCCGACTTCATCAACTGGTCGAAGACCAACGGAATCCGGGTCGGTCCGGGTCGCGGCTCCGGTGCCGGGTCGATGGCCGCCTACGCCATGCGCATCACCGACCTCGATCCGCTCGAGCACGGCCTCATCTTCGAGCGCTTCCTCAACCCCGACCGCGTCTCGATGCCCGACTTCGACGTCGACTTCGACGACCGGCGCCGCGGCGAGGTCATCCGCTACGTCACCGAGAAGTACGGCGACGAGCGCGTGGCCCAGATCGTCACGTACGGCACGATCAAGGCCAAGCAGGCCCTGAAAGACAGCTCGCGCGTGCTGGGCTTCCCCTTCGGCATGGGGGAGAAGCTCACGAAGGCCATGCCGCCGGCCATCATGGGCAAGGACATGCCGCTCGCGGGCATCCTCGACAAGGCGCACGAGCGCTACAAGGAGGCGGCCGACTTCCGCGCCCTCATCGAGGTCGACGCCGAGGCCCGCACGGTCTTCGACACGGCGCTCGGGCTCGAGAACCTCAAGCGCCAGTGGGGCGTGCACGCGGCGGGCGTGATCATGTCGAGCGAGCCGCTCATCGACATCATCCCCATCATGAAGCGCGAGCAGGACGGCCAGATCGTCACGCAGTTCGACTTCCCGGCCTCCGAGGCCCTCGGGCTCGTGAAAATGGACTTCCTCGGCCTGCGCAACCTCACGATCATCGACGACGCGCTCGACAACATCGAGGCGAACCGCGGGGTGCGGCTCGTGCTCGAAGACCTCGCGCTCGACGACCCCGCCGCCTACGAGCTCATGGCCCGCGGCGACACCCTCGGCGTGTTCCAGCTCGACGGCGGGCCCATGCGCTCGCTGCTGCGCATGATGAAGCCCGACAACTTCGAAGACATCTCGGCCGTGCTCGCGCTCTACCGCCCCGGCCCGATGGGTGCCGACTCGCACACGAACTACGCCCTGCGCAAGAACGGTCGGCAGGAGATCACGCCGATCCACCCCGAGCTCGAAGAGCCCCTCAAGGAGGTGCTCGGCGGCACCTACGGCCTCATCGTCTACCAGGAGCAGGTGATGGAGATCGCGCAGAAGCTCGCGGGCTACACGCTCGCGCAAGCCGACCTGCTGCGCCGCGCCATGGGCAAGAAGAAGAAGGAGGAGCTCGACAAGCAGTACGAGAACTTCCAGGCGGGGATGATCGCCAACGGCTACTCCGCGGCCGCCGTCAAGACGCTCTGGGACATCCTGCTGCCCTTCTCCGACTACGCCTTCAATAAGGCCCATTCGGCCGCGTACGGCGTCGTCTCGTACTGGACGGCCTACCTCAAGGCGCACTACCCGGCCGAGTACATGGCCGCCCTCCTCACGAGCGTCGGCGACTCGAAGGACAAGATGGCGGTCTACCTCAACGAGTGCCGGCGCATGGGCATCACGGTGCTGCCCCCCGACGTCAACGAGTCGATCGAGTACTTCGCGGCCGTGGGCGACGACATCCGCTTCGGTCTCGGCGCGGTGCGCAACGTGGGCCACAGCGTCGTCGAGGGCATCCGCGGCGCGCGCGAGCAGAAGGGCCGCTTCACGGGCTTCTTCGACTTCCTGAAGAAGGTGCCGTCGCCGGTCGCCAACAAGCGGGCGATCGAGTCGCTCATCAAGGCCGGCGCCTTCGACTCGCTCGGGTCGACCCGCCGCGCCCTCATGGAGATCCACGAAGGGGCCGTCGAGGCCGCGGTGAAGGAGAAGCGCGCGGAGGAGATCGGCGACGTGGGCTTCGACTTCGACAGCCTGTTCGACGAGCCCGATCAGAGTGCCGACCACGTGCCCGAGCGTCCCGAGTGGGCGAAGAAGGACAAGCTCGCCTTCGAGCGCGAGATGCTGGGCCTGTACGTGAGCGACCACCCGCTCGCAGGCCTCGAGCGCGCCCTCGCCCAGCACGCGGGGGTGAGCATCGCCGAGCTCAACGACAACCCGCCCGCCGACGGCGAGCAGGTGACGGTCGCGGGGCTCATCACGAGCGTGCAGCACCGGGTCGCGCGCAATTCGGGCAACCCCTACGGAATGATCACGCTCGAAGACTTCGGGGGCGAGCTGAGCATCATGTTCCTCGGCAAGACCTACCTCGAGTTCGGGTCGAAGCTCGCCGCCGACAGCATCGTCGCCGTGCGCGGTCGCGTGAACCACCGCGACGACGGCATCACGCTGCAGGCGATCCTGCTGCAGCAGCCCGACCTCGGGGTGAGCGCCGAGACGGGCACGCTCACCCTCACCGTGCGCGAGCAGCGCGCGACGGTCGACGTCGTCACCGAGCTCGACTCGGTGCTCAGCCGGCACCGCGGCTCGACCGAGGTGCGCCTGCGCCTCGTGCGCGACGACACCGCGCGGGTGTTCGAACTGCCGCACCGCATCGAGCCCTCGGCGGGCTTCTTCGGCGAGGTCAAGAGCCTGCTGGGGCCCCGGGCTCTGACCTAGGTCGGGGCGCTTCTAGAGCTCGGCGCCGAGCACGCGATAGGCGCGCTCGTGGTACAGCAGCGGCTCGTCGGGCTCGCCGAGGGCCCCTTCGTCGATCTGCACGGCGATCATGGCGTTGTTCGCCACCGAGGTGCGGGCGACGATCGTGCCGACCATCCAGGCCGTCACGTTCTTGAGGATCGGTAGACCGTGCGGCCCCGGCTCCCAGTGGTCGCCGTCGAAGCGGTGCGCGTTGTCGCCGGCCATGATCTGCGCGACGGCGAAGTCCTCCTGGCCCAGCATGTGGATCGCGACGCGATCGGTCTGCTCGATCGCGGGCCACGAGCTCGCGGTGCGGGCCATGTTGAAGGTCGCGAGCGGCGGGACGGCGGCGAGCGAGGCGAGCGACGTGGCCGTGAAGCCGACGGGGCGGCCGTCGGGCGTCAGCGCCGTGATCACGGCGACTCCTGCCGCGTGGCGGCGGAAGGCCTGCGCGAAGGCGTCGAAACCGGTGGCGTCGGGAGCGGTGGTCATCACGGTCTATGCAACCGCATCCACGCCCGGGTATTCCCGAGGCTGGCCGCGATTAGGCTGAACGGGCCATGATGCGAACCCTCGACCTGCGCGGCCGCACGCTCTCCGCCGCCGACCTGCTCGCCCTCGTCCCGCGTGCCGCGAGCGATGTCGGCTCGGCCGTCGACGCCGTCGACGCCCTGATCCAGGATGTCCGCGATCGCGGCAGCGCCGCCCTGCTCGATCAGGCCGAGCGCTTCGATCGCGTGCGGCCGGCCGCGGTGCGGGTGACGCCCGAGCAGCTCGCGCAGGCCGAGGCGGCCCTCGACCCGGCGGTGCGCGCGGCGCTCGAGGAGGCGATCGACCGGGTGCGGCGCACGACCGCGGCCCAGGTGCCGGCCGAGCAGGTGACGCAGGTCGCCCCGGGCGCGCGCATCGTGCAGCGCTGGCAGCCCGTCGCGCGCGTCGGCCTCTACGTGCCGGGCGGCAAGGCCGTCTACCCCTCGAGCGTCGTCATGAACGTCGTCGCCGCGCAGGTCGCGGGGGTGGGCTCGATCGCCCTCACCTCGCCGCCGCAGGCCGCGTTCGGCGGCTCGGTGCACCCGACGATCCTCGGCGCCGCGGCCCTGCTCGGCGTCGACGAGGTCTACGCGATGGGTGGGGCAGGCGCGATCGGCGCCCTCGCCTACGGGGTGCCCGACCTGGGCCTCGAGCCCGTGCAGGTCATCACGGGCCCCGGCAACCTGTTCGTCGCCACGGCCAAGCGCGCCGTGAAGGGCGTCGTCGGCATCGACAGCGAGGCCGGCCCGACCGAGATCCTCATCATCGCCGACGGCAGCGCGCGCCCCGACTACGTGGTCGCCGACCTCATCAGCCAGGCCGAGCACGACGAGCTCGCGGGCAGCGTGCTCGTGACCGACGATGCGGCGCTCGCGCAGGCGGTGCAGACCGCCCTGCCCGCCGCGGTCGCGGCGACCGCGCACCGCGAGCGCGTCACGACGGCCCTCGAGGGGCCGCAGTCGGCGGTCGTGCTCGTCGACGATCTCGAGCAGGCCGTGCGGTTCAGCAACGCCTACGGCCCCGAGCACCTCGAGGTGCAGGTCGCCGACCCGCAGGCCCTGCTGCCGTCGCTCGAGAGCGCCGGGGCGATCTTCGTCGGCGACCACACCCCGGTGAGCCTCGGCGACTACATCGCGGGCTCCAACCACGTGCTGCCGACGGGCGGGCAGGCGCGCTTCGCCTCGGGGCTCGGCGCGTACACCTTCCTGCGCCCGCAGCAGATCGTCGAGTACGACCGGGATGCCCTCGCCGAGGTCGCCGCCCACGTGGCCGCGCTCAGCGACGCCGAGCAGCTGCCGGCGCACGGCGACGCCGTGCGCGCCCGCTTCCTCTAGGCTGGCGGCACCATGCACTGCCCCTTCTGCCGGTACCCCGACAGCCGCGTCATCGATTCGCGCACGAGCGACGACGGGCTCTCGATCCGACGCCGGCGGCAGTGCCCCGAGTGCGGTCGCCGCTTCAGCACGACCGAGACCGCGAGCCTCATGGTCATCAAGCGCAGCGGCGTGGTCGAGCCCTTCTCGCGCGAGAAGATCGTGCTCGGCGTGCGCAAGGCCTGCCAGGGACGCCCCGTGACCGACGCCGATCTCGCCCAGCTCGCCCAGAAGGTCGAGGAGAATCTGCGCGCCACGGGCGCCTCGCAGCTCGACGCCAACGACATCGGCCTCGCCATCCTGCCCGAACTGCGGCAGCTCGACGAGGTCGCGTTCCTCCGCTTCGCGAGCGTCTACCAGGCGTTCGAGAACCTCGACGACTTCGAGTCGGCCATCACGCAGCTGCGGGTCGAGCGCGCCCAGCAGCAGCCTGCCGACTGAGCGACGCCGTGTACGACCTGCTCTTCCGCACCGTGCTGCGGCGCCTCGACCCCGAGCGCGCGCACCACCTCGCCGTCGCCGTCATCCGCGCGATCCCGGCACTGGCGTTGACCGGGCTCGTGCGGGCGTTCACCCGGCCCGATCCCGCCCTCGCCGTCGAGACTCTCGGGCTGCGCTTCGAGTCGCCGTTCGGCATGGCGGCGGGCTTCGACAAGGATGCGCAGAGCATCCGGGGCCTGTGGGCGCTCGGATTCGGCCACGTCGAGATCGGCACCGTGACCGCGATCGCGCAGGAGGGCAACCCCACGCCGCGCCTGTTCCGCCTCGTCGACGATCGGGCGGTCATCAACCGCATGGGCTTCAACAACGGGGGAGCGGCCGCGGCCGCCGAGCGCGTGCGGCGACAGCGCCGTCATCGCGCACGCCCCATCATCGGCGCGAACATCGGCAAGAGCCGCGTCGTCGCGGTCGAGGATGCCGTGGCCGACTACCGCGCGTCGGCGCGCGCCCTGGCGCCGGTCGCCGACTACCTCGCGATCAACGTCAGCTCGCCCAACACCCCGGGGCTGCGCGGCCTGCAGGACGAGGCGCTGCTGCGCCCGCTCATCGTCGCGGTGCTCGAGGAGGCGGGTTCCACCCCCGTGCTCGTCAAGATCGCCCCCGACCTCGACGACGCGGCGATCGACGCGGTCTGCGCTCTCGCGCTCGCGCACGGTCTCGCGGGCATCATCGCCACCAACACGACGATCGGCCGCGAGGGTCTCACGACCGACCCCGCGATCGTGGAGGCCGCGGGCGCGGGAGGGCTGAGCGGCGCTCCGCTGCGGGCCCGCGCCCTCGAGGTGCTGCGCCGCGTGCGCGCCGCGGTGCCCGCCGACTTCTGCGTCATCGCCGTGGGTGGCATCGACACGGCCGACGACGCGGCCGAACGCCTCGCCGCGGGGGCGACGCTCGTGCAGGGCTACACCGCGTTCCTGTACCGCGGGCCGCTCTGGGCGCGCCAGGTCACGCGCGGGCTCGCGCGCATCCGGCAGACCCGCGGCTGACGACCGTCGGCCGGCTCAGTCGGGGAACTGACCGCGCTTAACCTGCGGCTTCGGCAGGCGCAGGATGCGCAGCTGCAGCGAGCGCATTGCGGCGTACCAGCGCACCTTCTCGACCTTGTCGGCACCGTGCTTCTTCACGAGCTTGCGGTGCACGATGAAGCCCAGCAGCGTCGAGTCGAGCACGGCGACGAGGAAGAAGGCCCACAGCCCCAGGATCGAGATCGTCTGCGCCTCGACCGAGGGAATGAAGGTCAGGATGATGACGACGAACATGACGGGGATGAGGAACTCGCCGATGCTGATGCGCGCGTCGACGTAGTCGCGCACCCACTTCTTCTGCGGGCCGCGGTCGCGCTGCGGCAGGTACTTCTCCTCGCCGTTCGCCATGCCGATGCGCGCGCGCTCGCGCGCGGCGTTCATCTTCTCGCGGTGCTCCTTCGCCGCCTGCTTCCGGTCGTTCGGCACGAGGGGGCGCTTGCGGGCGGCCTCGCGCTCCTTGCGGGTCGGCGTCGGGCGGCCCTTGCCGGCCGCGATGGCCTCGGCGGTGGCGATCGCCTCGGCGCTCGCCTGCTCGGCGGCGCTGGGGGAGGGGTTCACGTTGTCGCGGGCGGCCACGGCGGCACATCCTTCCATCGATGCAGAGCCTTAAGATTACCGGCATGACGCCCTCCGAACTCCCCGCCCCCGCGGCCCTCCCCGCCGACACCCTCGAGGCGCTGCGCGAGAGCGTGCGGGGCGCGCTGCCGCGGGCGATCGCCGAGCTCAGCGAGCTCGTGCGCATCCCCTCGGTGTCGTGGGACGGCTTCGACGCGGCCCACGTGCAGGCCTCGGCCGACCGCACCGCCGAACTACTGCGCGGGCTCGCGATCTTCGACGAGGTGCTCGTCGACCGAGCTCCCGGCCCCGACGGCGTGCTGGGCCAGCCGGCGGTGCTCGCGCGGCGCGCCCCCGCGGCCGGACGGCCGACCGTGCTGCTGTACGCCCACCACGACGTGCAGCCGCCCGGCGCCGACGCCGACTGGAGCTCGCCGCCCTTCGAGCCGACGCTCCGCGGCGACCGCTTGTACGGGCGCGGCGTCGCCGACGACAAGGCGGGCGTTATGGCGCACGTCGCCGCCATCCGCGCCCTCGTCGAGACGGCCGGCGATCCCGAGCTCGGCATCGTCGTCTTCATCGAGGGCGAGGAGGAGTTCGGCTCGCGCTCGTTCGGGGCCCTGCTCGAGCGCCATCGCGCGCTCCTGGCCGCCGACGT